>NZ_BBOC01000002.1:0-156233 GCF_001485335.1 Type-D symbiont of Plautia stali
TCGCCGCTTCTGGCACAAACTGAACCAGGGCGAATACATCTCAGGCCAGTTTGAGCGTGTAAATAAGCTGGGTCGTACCGTGTGGCTCCGCGCGACCTATAACCCGGTATTTAATGAAGCCGGCGAACTCTACAAAGTGGTGAAGTTTGCCACTGATGTCACCGCGCAGGTCGAGAAGAACCAACTTGAGCGTGAAGCCGCGCAGCAGGCCTATCAAACCGCGCTGCAAACCAGCGAAAGCACCCGACTCGGTGCCACGGTGATCGAAAACAGCGTGCAGACCATCAATGAGTTGGCGGGCGAGCTGCATGGCATCTCCGGTGATATCAACAATCTGAGCGAGTCTTCCGATCGCATCGGTGCGATTGTCGAGAGCATCCGCCGTATTGCCGATCAAACCAACCTGTTAGCGCTCAACGCAGCGGTGGAAGCCGCCCGCGCCGGTCAGCATGGTCGCAGCTTTGCCGTGGTCGCTAACGAGGTGCGTACGCTGGCAGCCAACATCAACCGAGCAACCACCGAGATCGAGAACATGGTGCAGCAGAACCATATGCTGGCGGAAAAAGCGCTGAAAGGCATCGAATCGAACCTGAAACGCGCCGATCATGGCGTCGTTCTGGCCAAAGAAGCCGGTGGCGTGATTTCAGAGATTCGCGGAAGCTCCAGTGAAGTGGTCCGCGCTATCAGCCATGTGGCTGAGGCATTGAAAGAAGAACAATAAACCGCAGCTACCGACGTGCACGCCACGTTTTGTAAGGTGCGGCCTGCGAGCCGCGCCCTACGTTCAAGGCTGATGACATAAAAGTGTCATAGCATTGCAGTAATCTAGGATAATTCCTAACCAACGCCAGAATACTCCCATGCAGTTGCCTGATTTACGCGCAGGATTAGCCTCCTTGTCGAGCCGCTCCCGTGCGCGTTCGCTGTGCATTGAAGTCCCGTTTGTGAGTCCAGCCATCGACAATACCGCGGTGATGGCGTTGTTTACTGAACACAAAGATTTGATTGGTCTGCCAGTGGTCGAAAACGGCACGCCGTTTGGCATGATTAACCGCCATATTTTCCTGTCGCAGATGACGCGCCCCTTCTTCCGCGAACTCTACGACCGCAAAAGCTGCATCGCCTTTATGGATAAAGAGCCACTGGTGATTGATGCCGATACCGAGCTTGATCAGGTGGCACAACAGGTGGTGGCCAGCGGCGATAAATCGGTTACCGATGGCTTCATTCTCACTGAGCAGGGCCGCTATATTGGCATCGGCTTGGGTATCGATCTGATCCGCACCGTCTCGGATTTACAGGCGCAGCAGCATCAGCAGATTTTGCAGAGCATTGACTACGCGCGCGTGATTCAGGACGCGATGCTCGATCGTTCTAAACAGCAAATGGCACAGCAGCTTAATGACTGGTGCCTGCACTGGCAGCCGCGCGATGGCGTAGGCGGCGATTACTATGCGTTTCATCAGGATGAACAAGGCTGGCTGGCATTGATTGCCGACTGTACCGGCCATGGCATTCCGGGTGCCTTTATGACGGTGATCCTGCAATCGGCATTGGAAAACGCCCTGCAGAAAAATCGTCGTGCACCGTCCGATCTGCTGCAATCGTTGAATCGACATATCAAGCAAACCTTAGGTCAGCTCAATGCTTCACAGCAAACATCCTTATCCAATGACGGCTGTGATGCCATCGCGCTGCGGCTCGATACACAACAACATCAACTCAGCTGGTCCAGTGCACGTATGCATGCGCTGTTGCACCCTGCCGAGGGCGATGCAGAATCGCTGAAGGCCGATCGTGTGGGGGTGGGTTATACCGATACGCCGCAGGATTATGTCTGGCCTCAGCATCAACGCACGCTCAGCCCCGGTGACATGCTGCTGGTGATGACCGATGGCGTTACCGATCAGCCCGGCGGCGAACGTCATATTATGTTTGGCAAAAAGCGCATTCAGACGCTGGTTTCACAATATCAAACCCTGCCGATGGCTGAACTATCAGCAACATTTGAGCGGGAATTTCTCAACTGGCAAGGCAACCAGCCGCGACGCGATGACGTCACCTGGTTCGGCTTCCGTTATTAATGAGCACCGTATGAACTCAGGTTCAACCCTTAGCAACGTGCCGCCCAGAAGTGTTGCGCTGCACTATACAGGCTTTTTCTCGCCGCAGAACATCACCGCCATGGGCGAGGTGATCAAGGTCTTTTTGGAGAACCAGCAAGCGCCCGTCAAAGTCCGACGCCGCTTGTTCTCCAGTTTTGTTGAAATCGTACAGAACATCCTGCGCTACTCGCAGGACAGTCGTAGCATGAGTTATGCCGAACAGGATTTTCGTTTTGGCACCGTCACCCTGCACGTTGAGGGTGACAACTATGTGCTGGAGAGCAGCAACCAGGTGGATGAAGTCGCCTGCGAGCAGTTACGTTACTGGCTGGATTTGCTGCGTACGATGAGTAATGAAGAGATCAAACAGGCATACCGGGTAGGTCTGCGTGCTGAGAGCCCTGCGACAAGCAAAGGGGCCAACATAGGTTTACTGACGTTAGCACGTGACGTCAGCGAACCGCTGGAGTATGAACTGCGTCCGTTGGAGTCCAGCGGTTACGCCACGTTTTGGCTGAAAGCCACCATTCACCAGGATTGATTTTGCTATGCAAAACCTTGTTATTGCTGCCACAGAAAGCACCCCCGACGTCAATTTTGATTTCGAAACCAGCCAGTTCGCCCTGCGCGGAGAGTCCTGGCCCGAAAATGCCGCGGCCTTTTATCGTCCCCTGCTGGATGCCCTGGAAAACTGGCAGCCGGAGCAAGGCGGTCAGGTAGAAGTCAACATCGCACTGCGCTACTTCAACAGCTCCAGCACCAAAATGCTGTTCAGCCTGTTCGACCTGTTCAACCAGCTGGCGCAAAAAGGCCAGACGGTGGAGCTGAACTGGTTCTTCGATGAAGAAGATGATGTCTCTGAAGAGTTCGGTCAGGAGCTGGCGCTGGACTTCACCGATCTGCAGGTCAATCTGCGAGCGGAAATGGCGTCATGATGGACCTGAACGAGCTGTTTCGCGAAGAGAGCGAGGTACTGACTCGTTCACAGGATGTTGCGGCACAAAGCGCGCTGAGCGCGGAAGATTACCGTGATGCGCTGCAAATGGTGAATCGCCATTATCAGCGCCTGATGCGTGAAACCTATCGCATGATCTCACGCAGCGATCGCGCCGAGCGGGAACTCAACCGCGTTAATGAGCAATTGCAGCAGTTGGCGCAAGAGCTGGAGTACAAAGCCACTCACGACCCGTTGACGGCGGTGTGGAACCGCGGTGCCATCATTCAGCGTATTACCCATACGTTGAGCAATGGCCCGGCGGCACTGATCATTTTGGATATTGATCACTTCAAGAAGATCAACGACGAGTTCGGCCATCCGATGGGCGATAAAGTGATTTGTGGGCTGGTATCACGTATTCAGAACCACTGCCCGGAAGATGCCAGCATTGGCCGCATTGGTGGCGAAGAGTTTACCGTACTGCTGCCCCACTATCGCCTCTCAGATGCGGTGATCGTGGCGGGCGCAATTCACGCATCCCTTAATGCTTCACCGCTGGCGGTACTGCCAGGGCAGTTGGTGACAGCCAGTCTCGGCGTGAGCTATGGCAAACCAGGTTCCGATTTTGAAACCCTGTATAACAATGCCGATGCCGCGTTATACGATGCCAAAAACCATGGCCGTAATCGGGTGTTTTTCCGTTAAAAGCAGTAGTAGCGGCGCAATTTATTGCGCATCTGCCAGCGATAACGTTGCTTCATTTTAGCGCGATAAATCGCGCCGCTACGGTTATGGTGGCGACGGGCTTCCTCAAGGCCGCACGCCGCACCCTACAGGCCAATCGCTCGCTAATTTTTCTGCGCCGTTTGCATCGGTGGGTCCGTTGCTGGCGGCAGGAAGATATGGTCAAGGATATTGCGCATCAGCGGAGCCGCCGTCACCCCTTCACTTCCCCCGTTTTCCAGAATTAACGCCACCGCCACTTTCGGCGCATCAAAGGGTGCAAAAGCGGTATAGAAAATATGGTCACGCAGGCGCGTGGGGATCATCTTGGCGTTATACACCTGGTTCTGTTTCAGGCTGAAGACCTGAGATGTCCCGGACTTCGCCGCAATGCCGTAAGGCGCGGTATGGAAGTACTTATAACCTGTACCATTTGGTGCATTCGCCATACCAAACATCGCGTGACGCACCAGCGACCAGTACGGTGATTTAGGATCGCCAATTTGTGGCTGCGGCTCTTTCGGTTGATAAGGTTGCTGCACGGTACCGCGCTGTGATTTCTCCAGCAAGTGCGGGTTAATGACGCGGCCATTGTTAAGCAGTGCCACCAACGCTTTCACCATCTGAATCGGCGTGGCGATCCAGTAGCCTTGCCCGATACCCACGGACACCGTATCCCCTTGATACCAGGCATGCTTGTGCACTTTCTGCTTCCACTCGCGGCTTGGCAACAGGCCCGCGTACTCTTCATTCAGGTCGATACCGGTAGGTTTGCCGTAACCAAACTGGCTCAGCATGGTGTGAATGCGATCGATGCCCATCATAAACGCCACCTGATAGAAGAAGGTATCCGCGGATTCCTCAATGGCGCGGGTAACATCCAACATGCCATGGCCCGATTTTTTCCAGTCGCGGTATTTACGATCGGTCCCCGGCAAGGTCCAGGTCGGTGCCCCGAAGAACGTGGTGGTCGGGGTGATGACTTTGCTTAATAACGCCGACATCGCCATATAGGGTTTAACCGTGGAGGCAGGCGGATAGAGACCTTGAGTGACGCGGTTGATCAGCGGCAGGTTTTTGTCCTGCAGCAGCGTTTTGTAGGCTTTATAACTAATGCCTTTCACAAACGGGTTGGGATCGTAGCTCGGCGCAGACACCATCGCTAACACGCTGCCATCGCGCGGGTCCTCAATCAATGCCGCTGCTCGCTGTCCGGCCAGCTGGCTCTCCACATACTGCTGCAAATGCAGATCCAGCGTAAGGTAGATGTTCTGCCCAGCGACGGGCGGCACCTCTTTCAGCACGCGTACGATGCGGCCGTGGTTATCCACCTCGACTTCCTGATAGCCGGTTTTGCCATGCAGCAGCGATTCGTAATAGCCTTCGATGCCCTGCTTACCGATGTTGTGGTCCGCCGCGTAGTTTTCTCCCACGCCTTCCGCGTTCAGGCGTTTAAAATCGTTGTCGTTGATCTTGGAAACGTAGCCGACCACGTGCGCCAAATCGGCACCGTAAGGGTATTCACGGTCTTGATAGGTATCGATGGTGACGCCGGTATAGCGGAACTGGTTAACGGAAAAACGCGCCACCTCTTCGTCAGTGAGCTCGCCTTTCAACTCTACCGGCTTATAACGGCTGTTCTGTTTTAGCTCATGCTCAAAGGTTTCGATCTCTTCTGGCGTCAAATCGACAATCGGCGTCAGCTCTTTGAGCGTTTCCTGCATATTGGCGATTTTGTAAGGCGTGATGAGAATGTCGTACCAGGTGACATTGCGCACCAGCGGAATGCCGTTGCGATCGTAGATCAGCCCGCGCGTGGGGGCGATGGGGATCATTTTGATGTCGTTTTCGTTGGATCGTGTCTGATAATAGCTGTGCTGATCCACCTGAATACGATACAGGTTGACGCCAAGAATGATGAAGCAGATGACGACCAGAGCAAAAGCGACAAGCGCACGGCGGACAAACAGTTTCTCTTCAGCTTCGAAATTACGGAAATTCATCAGGGGGGCTTAGTCTCTTTGTTATCACGCTAATGATAAGCAGAGATGGCTTTAGAGCCAGCAGGAAGATGCACAAGCTTGGGTAAAAGTGTGTCAGATGTTTACGGCGGATGTTCCGGACGCCACAAATGACATGGATGATGTCGTGCAGAGATTAATCAGGTCGCCATAAATGGCGACCCTACGGGAACGATGTGTTTTGTAGGGTGCGCATTTATGCGCACCTAAAACCTGACAGGATCAGTCCCCCAGCAGCACCGACTCCAGCGCGATCTTAATCATATCGTTGAAGGTGGTCTGGCGCTCTGCTGCAGTGGTCTGCTCGTGGGTACGGATATGGTCCGACACCGTACAGATGGTCAGTGCTTTAGCACCGAACTCCGCTGCCACACCGTAAATACCGGCCGCTTCCATTTCCACGCCCAGAATGCCGTACTTTTCCATCACGTCGAACATCTGCGGATCTGGCGTGTAGAACAGATCAGCGGAGAAGATGTTACCCACGCGTGCATCCACACCCAGTGCTTTTGCCGCGTCAACCGCGTTGCGCACCATATCGAAATCGGCAATCGCCGCGAAATCGTGATCCTTGAAACGCATACGGTTCACTTTGGAATCGGTGCAGGCACCCAGACCAATCACCACATCACGCAGTTTCACATCTGCACGTACCGCGCCGCAGGAGCCAACACGGATGATTTTTTTCACGCCGAAATCGGTGATCAGCTCTTTGGTGTAGATTGAGCAAGAAGGAATGCCCATACCGTGACCCATCACTGAAATCTTACGGCCTTTGTACGTCCCGGTGTAACCCAGCATGCCGCGCACGTTGTTCACTTCAACCGCATCTTCCAGGAAGGTTTCTGCGATGTGCTTCGCGCGCAGCGGATCGCCTGGCATCAGTACGACGTCTGCGAAATCACCCATTTCTGCATTAATATGAGGCGTTGCCATGGTTATTTTCCTTTTTAAAATTGGTGGGCTGTTTTACAGCAGGCTTTTACCGTAGTCCATGCTGGACAGGCCAAAATAGGTCGCAATGGTCTGGCCGATATCGGCGAAGGTATCGCGGTAACCCAGCGATCCCGGCTTCACGTTCGGACCGTAAATCAAAATCGGAATGTGCTCGCGCGTGTGCTCGGTGCCCTGCCAGCTTGGATCACAACCGTGGTCGGCGGTGAGGATCAAAATATCCCCCTCTTTCACCAGTTCCATCAGCTCTGGCAAACGACGATCAAAGAACTCAAGGCCGCCAGCATAACCCGCGATATCGCGACGATGACCCCAGGTTGAGTCAAAATCAACGAAGTTGGTGAACACAATGGAATTGTCCGGCGCTTTCTTCATCTGCTCGATGGTGGCGTTGAACAACGCATCCAGACCGGTGGCTTTCACCTTCTGGGTGATGCCTTGCTCGGCGTAGATATCCGCAATCTTGCCCACGGAGATCACTTCGCCGCCCTTCTCGTCCACCAGCTTTTTCAGCATAGTCGGCGCAGGCGGTTCCACCGCTAAATCGTGACGATTGCCGGTACGTTCGAAGTTGCCCGCTTTGTCACCGACAAACGGACGCGCAATCACACGGCCGATGTTGTAGCCACCGTTGGTCAGCTCTTCACGGGCGATTTCACACAGCTCATACAGACGATCGAGGCCAAAGGTCTCTTCGTGGCAGGCAATCTGGAATACCGAGTCAGCCGAGGTGTAGAAAATCGGCTTGCCGGATTTCATGTGCTCTTCGCCCAACTGGTCGAGGATCACTGTGCCGGATGAGTGGCAGTTACCGAGATAACCCGGCAGATCGGCGCGTTTCACCAACACATCGAGCAGTTCCTGTGGGAAGCTGTTCTCTTTGTCGCTGAAGTAGCCCCAGTCAAACAGCACCGGCACACCGGCGATTTCCCAGTGGCCTGACGGCGTGTCTTTGCCCGACGACAGCTCGCTGGCGTAGGCATAGGCACCAATGATTTCCGCATTGGCGTCCAGACCCGGCGGGAAGCGACCGGTAGAGAGTTCAGCCGCTTTCCCCAGACCGAGTGCGGTCAGGTTAGGCAGGTGCAGCGGGCCTTCGCGACCAATATTGGCGCGGCCTTCGAAGCACGCTTCGGCGATATGGCCGAGCGTATCCGATCCTTCATCACCGAATTTATCGGCGTCTTTGCTGGAGCCGATCCCAAAGGAGTCGAGAACCATAATAAAAGCACGTTTCATGCAAGTCTCCTGCGCAACTGCGCGATGACAAGTCAAAAAAAGCGATCAGATCAGTATACCCGAACGGCCGCTCCCTGGCACGAAGAAGCGTTACTCGCTGACGCGGCGATAAACCACCGGTGTTGCCGCAGGCGCAGTATCGCTTAAGGTGATAGCCGCTTTGACGGCTTCAGCAGCCTGCTGCCATTGCGCTTCCGAGGCGGCATGAATCACCGCCAGCGGGCGTTGCGCATCAATCTGCGTGCCGAGCGTGGTCATCTCACTTAAGCCCACGCTGTAATCAATACTGTCGCTGGCGCGCTGGCGACCACCGCCGAGCGCCACCACCGCCATGCCCAGCGCTCGTGTATCCATCGCACTGACAATACCCGCGCGGTCGGCGTACACCGCTTTGCTGAGCGTAGGCGCAGGAAGGTAATGGTCCATGCGTTCGATAAAGTCGACCGGGCCGTTTTGGGCAGCCACCATGCGAGCAAACACGTCTGCCGCTTTGCCGTTATCCAGCACCTGCTGCAGTTTTTGTCGCGCTTCGGCGTCATTCTCTGCCAGTTTGCCGGAGATCAGCATTTCAGAGCACAGCGCCATGGTGACTTCCAGCAGACGTGGGTTGCGCGCTTCGCCGGTAAGGAACTGCACGGCTTCACGCACTTCCAGGGCATTGCCCGCGGTTGAGGCCAGCACCTGATTCATGTCGGTGAGCAGCGCAGTGGTTTTGCAGCCTGCACCATTTGCAACGCCAACAATCGCCTGCGCCAGATTTTCTGAGGCTTCAAAGGTCGGCATAAAGGCACCGGAACCGACTTTGACATCCATCACCAGCGCATCCAGACCTTCGGCCAGTTTTTTGGCGAGGATCGAGGCGGTGATAAGCGGGATTGAGTCAACGGTGGCGGTGATATCACGCGTGGCGTAGAAACGTTTATCGGCCGGTGCCAGTGAGTTGGTCTGGCCAATAATCGCGATGCCGACCTCTTTGATGATCTGGCGGAAACGGTCGTCGCTCGGGAAGATGTCAAAACCGGGGATCGCTTCCAGCTTATCCAGCGTGCCGCCGGTATGTCCGAGGCCACGCCCGGAGATCATCGGCACGTAACCGCCGCAGGCAGCGACCATGGGGCCGAGCATCAGCGATGTCACATCACCCACGCCGCCGGTTGAGTGTTTATCGACAATCGGACCGTTGAGATTCAGCGATTGCCAGTTGAGCACGGTGCCGGAATCGCGCATTGCCATGGTCAGCGCCACACGCTCTTCCAGATTCATGTCGTGGAAATAGATGGTCATCGCCAGCGCGGCGATCTGACCTTCTGACACGCTGTTATCGCGCACACCATTAATAAAGAAGCGGATTTCCGCCTCAGTCAGTGGCAGGCCATCGCGTTTTTTTCGAATAATTTCTTGTGGCAGGAACAAGGTTGCCTCCCCGGAGATTGCTGTGAAAATGGCAGAACATCGGCCAGGTGCGCATAAATGCGCACCCTACGAAAAACGTATCAGACATGCGTGGGATCACCGTTCATGGCAATCCGCTAAAATGCGCCAGACACCTGTAGGGTCGCCATTTATGGCGACCATTGGCGTGAAATCAATAACCCGTCTTACTGGTCGCCGTTGCGTGGCCCAGCGTGTTTAGCAGGCTTGCCAACAGGCTTGACGCGCCAAAGCGGAAATGACGCGCATCCGCCCAGCCTTCGCCGAGGATATCGTCTGCCAGTTTCAGGTAGATGGCCGCATCTTCGGCGGTACGTACGCCACCCGCCGGTTTAAAACCAACCTGCTGCTGAACACCTTTATCACGGATCACTTGCATCATGATCGCCGCCACTTCTGGTGTGGCGTTGACCGGCACTTTACCGGTGGAGGTTTTGATGAAATCAGCACCCGCATCAATGGCAATTTCAGAAGCGGCACGGATCAGCGCTTCCTCTTTTAACTCACCGGTTTCGATAATCACTTTCAGCAGCACGTTTGCGGCTGCGCAGGCTTCTTTACAGGCTTTCACCAGTTCGAAGCCGACTTCGCGATTACCGGCAATCAGCGCGCGATACGGGAAAACCACATCCACTTCGTCGGCACCGTAAGCGATAGCCGCACGGGTTTCTGCCAGCGCGATGTCAATATCATCGTTGCCGTGCGGGAAGTTGGTCACGGTCGCAATCTGAATCTCTGGGGTGCCCTGCTCATGCAGTGCTTTACGCGCCGCTGGAATAAAGCGTGGATAGATGCAGATAGCCGCGGTGTTACCGGCTGGCGATTTCGCCTGACGACACAGGGCGATCACCTTCTCATCCGTATCGTCTTCATTCAGCGTGGTTAAGTCCATCAGTTGCAGTGCACGTTGTGCAGCAGCGTTGAGATCGGTCATGGTGCTCTCCAAAAGGTAACCGGCAGACGGTGCCACCGGGCAATGTGATAATTCTAACAATCCTCGCACGAATTAATTGCGCCTTGAGTCACACAAAAAGAAACTTGTCATGTAAATACAGTCATATAGTGACATTCATCACAAATAGCCGCTGGCACAACCGATTTCTGGCGAAATACTGGTTGTTAATATTATCACAATTTTTGGTGAAAAAGTGTATAGCGGCTTTAATACTGTAGCCAATTCGGACCACAAAAGTGGCATTTCCAGAATCTGTCGGGAGGGTGTCAGTCGGGGAGTGCAAACACGCGCAGGCTGTTTTGCCACAGGGCTTCAGCGATGATTTCAGGCGGCTCGCTGCGCAGCTCGCACAGCACATCAAATACGTTACGCGCCCTTTCAGGACGATTAGGCTGGCCCTGAAAACCTTGCAGCGGCATATCTGGCGCATCGGTCTCCAGCAACAGCGATGACAGCGGTAAACTGGCGATAGTATTGCGGGTTTTACTGGCCCGCTCGTATGTGATGGTGCCGCCAACGCCAATGGCATAGCCGAGCTGAATAAAACGCTCGGCCTGCTGCTGGCTCCCGGCAAAGCCGTGTACCACACCGCAGCGCGCTAAGTTGTGACGGCGCAAATGCAACGCTAACTGATCGTGCGTACGCCGCGAGTGCAAGATCACCGGCAAGTCATTCTGCTTCGCTAATTTTAACTGCGCATCCAGCAGATGCGTTTGTTTGCTGAACTGCGCATCATCCATATAGAGATCGAGGCCGATCTCGCCGATCGCCACCCGTTTAGGATCGGGCGTTTGCAGCCAGCGATCCAGCTCCTCCAGATGCGCATCGGTATGCACGGCGATATTGATCGGATGTAACCCCAACGCGGCATACAGCGCGTCATGTTGCTGCGCCAGTTGAGTGACCAAAGCGAATCGACTGGCATCGACGCTTGGCACAATAATCCGTTCCACCGCCGACTGCGCCGCCCGATCGATGCTGCCCGCTGCGTCATCGACAAAAGGGGGAAAATCAAAATGGCAGTGGGTATCGATAAATCTCATGCCAGCGACCCTGCATCAAAGTCTGCATCGTTATCCGCCAGCAATGGCGTATGCACGGCACGATTATCGGGGGCATTCGCCACTGCGGCCGGAGGCGTCACGCGCAGGATAGGTTCGGCATCGCTCAACCACTGGCCGAGGGTAGCGAGGAAATAGCGACCACTGCGGCGGCCCAGATGGTAATCCTGATTAAGCGAGGCGAGACGGCTGCCCAGCGCCATACTGGCCAGCGGTTTAGGCGGATAGATCTCGATGATACGCAGATCGCCCGGTGGCTGATCGATGAACTGCTGAATCTCACGGTAGCTCTCTTCGTGGTGATGCAGGATGTTAATCATCGGCTGCAGCGCACTGTCACCCAGCCAGCGCTCCATGCGTTTAAACCATTTCGGCGTATAGGACATCTGTGAAGGCACCGTGCGGATCACCACAATGGTGTCCGCGCCACGCCGGGCCGCTTCGCGCACCGGGATCGCATCACTGATGCCCCCATCCAGATAACTGATGCCGTTCATCTCCACGCCGCTGCGGTAAAATCCAGGGATTGCGCTGGAGGCTTTAATAATGTCGTGCCATGTGGTGTGAGTCGGATTGAAATACTCAGCCGAGTAATCGTCGCCACGACAGGCACACATGTAAAACTCGCTGCCCTTGGCAAACAGACCTTGAGCCGTGTCCAGCGCCAGTGGAAACTCTTGTTTGGTGATGTCCACCAGCCAGTCGAGATCGATCAGATGACCACCGCGTACAAAGCGCAGCGGATCAAAAAACAGTTTGCTGGTGGTGTAACGGGTAATCACGCGGCGAGCATAGCCAGGCTGCGCGCAGACAAACGCTGACAGGTTTTGGGCGCCTGCCGAGGTGCCTAACATCAATTGAAAGGGATTAAATCCCGCACGCTGAAACTCGTCCAGCACGCCTGCGGTAAAGATGCCGCGTTGACCGCCGCCTTCGCAGACCAGGGCGATTTTGTTGGATTTGAAAGGAGTGAGCGCCAACGGCTCAAAGGTGTCCAGTGACACCGGGATGCGTATTCCCAATGGATGTCCCTCAGTTTTCCTGCTCTGAGGGAGCCGCTTGAGGCAGCATCCCGGAGAACCAGTCATTGTCGTTCCCTGACCCATTGCATCTGCATCAGCAATCGGCGCGGCGGGTTAGTATGCCGCAAATGACGGTTCTCCGCTTTAGTGACTCGCGGGTTAGCGTTGTGTTAACGCAATCGGTCAGGGTCGTTTACGCCCGGTAAACAGGCTGATGAGGAACAGAATAATACCGACGATGAAGACAATTTTAGCTGCCCATGCTGCCGTACCCGCCAGACCGCCGAAACCTAATGCTGCAGCAATCAGAGCGATGACCAGAAAGATAATACCCCAACGAAACATAAGCCTCTCCTTTACCATAGTGAAAATCGAACTGCTTATTCATACATCACTGTTTTTATTAAAGAACGGCGTCAAACTGATGCCGTTCTGCTCGCGTTAAGATTTCACTTTCAGGTCATTCTTCACGCTTTTCACGCCTTCAATGGCTTTGGCAATTTTCTCAGCACGATCAGACTGTGCCTGGGTTGCCACATTCCCTGATAACTGCACCACGCCATCGTTAGTTTCCACTTTCACGTTGCGCGATGGCACAATGTCATCTGCTAAAAGCTTAGCTTTGATTTCGCTGGTGGTGGCGGTATCACCCGCGTAACCCTTCAGCGTGGTTTCTTTGCTGTCTTTAACGTGTAGTTTGTCACTGACGGATTTCACACCCTCAACTTTTTGCACCAGCGCCACGGCTTTTTCTGCCTGATCCTGCGAGGCGACAAAACCGCTCAGCGTGACCACGCCCTGATGCGTTTTTACTGAGATATCCGTGCTTTTAATCGCTTCATCATCCACCAGCGCCGCTTTGGCTTTGGCAGTGATGCCGCTGTCATCCATAAAACCATCGACTTTTTTCATAGAACTATCGATTTTGGAACCCGTGCTGCTGGTATCTGCAGCAAACGCAGCACCGCTCAGCAAGACAGAACTGGCCAGCGCAGCAATCAGGGTTTTAGCAATCTTAGTCTTATTCATCGATATCATCCTTCTATCAGTTAACTCACTCGCAACTGCGAATGCGCCAGCAACAAACGGCGTCGCTGCGTGAATGGACGTAATGAAACCAGAGGTCTCTTTTCTCGTCCGACAGGATAATCATAGTAGGGATTACAGGTTTTGCTGGCTTTTGTGGTTGATATCTCGCCAAAAAGCGATAAACGCAGCGTAAATAGGAACAGTCTGTAGGATAAAAACAGGGCCAGTGATAACCACTGGCCCTGAAGCAGAGATGCATCTTAATGAGTCGGCGGGCGTCAGTAAGGGCGCACCCTACAGCCCTAAGGGCCGCGCAGCATCAGTGTTCGCGCGTCTTGCGGAAGGTCACGTCAGGATAGCGTTCCTGGGTGATATTGAGGTTAACCATGGTCGGGGCGATGTAGGTGAGGTTGTCACCGCCATCCAGCGCCAGATTCACTTCATTTTTACGCTGGAAATCATCGAATTTCTTCGCGTCTTTGCACTCGACCCAACGTGCAGTCGAGACGTTGATGGCTTCATAAATCGCTTCAACGTTGTATTCGCTTTTCAGGCGCGCCACCACCACTTCAAACTGCAGCACACCTACTGCACCAACAATCAGGTCGTTGTTGTGCACTGGACGGAACACCTGCACTGCGCCCTCTTCCGACAGCTGAACCAGCCCTTTCAGCAGCTGTTTCTGCTTCAGTGGATCGCGCAAACGGATACGACGGAACAGCTCTGGGGCGAAGTTCGGAATACCGGTGAACTTCATGTTTTCACCCTGAGTAAAGGTGTCACCGATCTGGATGGTGCCATGGTTATGCAAACCGATGATGTCACCCGGATACGCCTCTTCCACATGGGAACGGTCACCCGCCATAAAGGTCAGCGCATCGGAGATCACCACGTCTTTGCCGGTACGCACCTGGCGCAGTTTCATGCCTTTCTCGTACTTGCCCGACACCACGCGCATGAAGGCCACGCGGTCACGGTGTTTCGGGTCCATGTTGGCCTGAATCTTGAACACGAATCCGCTGAACTTCTCTTCCTTCGCTTCAACCAGACGCGAATCTGACTGACGCGGCATCGGCGTAGGTGCCCAAGCCACTAAGCCATCGAGCATGTGGTCAACGCCAAAGTTACCCAATGCGGTACCGAAGAACACCGGGGTAATTTCGCCGCTCAGGAACAGATCCTGATCGAATTCGTGTGAAGCGCCCTGCACCAGTTCCAGCTCATCACGCAGCTGCTGCGCCAGATCTTCACCGACTGCCGCATCCAGATCGGGGTTCGCCAGACCTTTAACAATGCGCACATCCTGAATGGTGTGGCCTTTACCGGTCTGATACAGGTAAGTTTCATCTTTGTAGAGGTGATACACCCCCTTGAACAGCTTGCCGCAACCAATTGGCCAGGTGATAGGCGCGCAGGCAATTTTCAGCTCACTTTCTACCTCATCCAGCAACTCCATCGGATCGCGGATATCACGGTCAAGTTTGTTCATAAAGGTGATGATCGGCGTATCGCGCAGACGGGTCACTTCCATCAGCTTACGGGTACGATCTTCAACACCTTTTGCAGCGTCGATCACCATCAAACAGCAGTCCACCGCCGTCAGGGTGCGGTAGGTATCTTCCGAGAAGTCTTCGTGTCCTGGGGTATCCAGCAGGTTGACGAGGCTGTCGCGATACGGGAACTGCATCACTGAGGTGGTGATGGAGATACCACGTTGTTTCTCCATCTCCATCCAGTCGGATTTCGCATGTTGGCTGGAGCCACGGCCTTTTACGGTACCGGCGGTTTGGATCGCCTGCCCGAACAGCAGCACTTTTTCGGTAATTGTGGTTTTACCAGCATCCGGGTGCGAGATGATCGCAAACGTACGACGGCGCGCCACTTCTTCTAAAAAGGGAGCAATAGACATGAGTGAATTCTTCTTCAAGGGCAACACGCGGGGGCGCGTTGCGAATAAATTGTTCCGGGCTGTCCGGAGGATAACGGACCCAATAGTGACGCAAAGGCGTCAGTTCACAGCAAGATGTGCGCGATCTACATGGGCGGCAGTCCGGTTATCCAGTCAGCATTGAGGCGGCATAGCATACAATAATTCGGCAGGCGGGGAAATCGTGGGATTCGTGCAGAAAGATTAATAAAGCGCGATGAATCGCGCCGCTACAGCATGTTGCTGATACGTAGCGGCGCAATTCATTGCGCGTAGTCAGCTTATCAGCCTAAAACACGCACCACTGCCGCTTTAAAGATCTTCACCCCGATCTCCAGCGAACTCAGCTCAAAGCGCATATCAGGATGATGCAGGCCCGGCACCAGATTGGTTCCCAGGCCCCAGAAGCCGGCTTTCACCTGCGGGCGCTTCACCGGGTAGTAGAAGAAATCTTCGCTGCCTGGGGTGGTTTTGGTATCCAGCAATCCTTCCTCACCCAGCACATCGACAATCGCCGCACGAATTACCGCCGTAGCGTCTTCATGGATCTCAGCCGCTGGCATCTCTTTCAACACCACCACTTCAGCAGTGGCACCCAGCGCGGCCACGCTGTGTTGAATCGCCTTGGTGACTTTATCCTTGAGCACATCCATTGGCGCGTTCTCCTGTGAACGCAGGTCCCACACCACGCGCGCTTCATCCGGCACCGAGTTGGTGACGCCAGCATCGCACAGGAAACGCGTTGCCTTGACACTCCAGGTCAAACCCGGAGCGAGATGAATGCTGTTGACGGCCTGCACCGCTTGTACGGCAGCGTCTAACGCATTCACCCCTAAATGGGGACGTGCCGCATGGGCGGGAACGCCTTTGATAGTAGCTTCCAGCGTGCTACAGGCTGAGTAGATCACGGCAGGTGTCGCCTGACCAACATGGCACTCTTCCAGTGGGCGGACGTGGAAGCCGAGAATCATCTCCACGTCATCCATCGCGCCGCCTTCAATCATCGCCAGCGCACCGGCACCCAACTCTTCAGCGGGCTGGAACAGCAGCTTAAGTTTGCCCTTTTTGATTGTGCCCTCTTTCAGCAGTTCCTGCGCTGCGGTCAGCACCACCGAAGAGTGCCCATCATGGCCACAGGTATGACGCGCACACGCGACACCGTTAATGATATGACCCAGCGCGTCCATGTCCGCGCGCAACGCCAGCACCGGACCCGGCACGCCGCTATCAATTTCCGCCACGATGCCGGTGGTGTTGTTAATGCCGCGCGTCACCTTGATCCCGGCTTGCTCCAGCTGTTCGGCGATATAGGCGGAAGTTTTGAATTCTTCAAATCCCAGTTCCGGAATTTCATGCAGGTAATGGTAATGATCTAATACGTTCGACACCGCTAAGCTCCTGACAAGTAAAGGCTCGCTCCAGCATCCGCCGATGCGCAGCTATAATCAATCCAGCGTGAATGAAAATGAGTCAAAACTGAGAACTCTTCGCATTCAACAAACGGAATAATTCCATTTACAATCAATAAGATAAATTCAACTTTTTTGCGAAAAAGCCTTCACAAAAAAGTATAGATTGATGCATAATTCACCGTACTTCACCTGACAAATTAAAAAGGACTCAGCCATGTTAACTGCTGAAATGACCTCTCGCCTGAACGACCAACTGAACCTGGAATTCTTCTCAGCCAACCTGTATCTGCAGATGAGCGCATGGTGCAGCGACAAAGGCTTTGAAGGTGCTGCTTCTTTCCTGAAGATGCACTCTCGTGAAGAGATGGAGCACATGCAGCGCCTGTTCGATTACGTCAGCGATGCCGGTTCACTGCCGGTGCTGGGCAGCATTGCCGCGCCTGCCGTTAGCTGGAACTCACTGAATGACGTGCTGGAAGAAGCGCTGAAGCATGAGCAGCTGATCACCCAGCGCATCAACGATCTGGTGCACACCGCGTTGATGTCTCAAGACTACTCAACCTTCAACTTCCTGCAGTGGTATGTGGCTGAGCAGCACGAAGAAGAGAAGCTGTTCAAAACCGTACTGGATAAACTGGCACTGGTCGGCAATAAAGGCGAAGGGCTGTTCCTGGTCGATAAAGACCTGGGCCGCATGAACGTGGAAGGCCACGGCCAGTCATAAGCAAAGATTACACACAGCAGACAGCACAACGCCCGGCATTGCCGGGCGTTTTTTTATGCATTAACACATATTTGCGTCATGTAATACGGTTATCGGCTAAGTGCGCATCAATGCGCACCCTACGATATGCCGTTGTAAGGTCGCCATTAATGGCGACCTTAATTATTCCAACTCTTTCAAACGCAATTCGGACGGCTGTGGGCGACCGAAATAGTATCCCTGGAACAGGGTACAACCCTCTTCACGCAGCTTCGCGAACTGCTCGCCGCTCTCCACGCCTTCTGCTGTAATCTGAATGTCCAGACTACGACTCATGCCGGTAATGGCACGGATGATCGCCATGGCTTCACGGCTGTCACCCATATCATTGATAAACGACTTGTCGATTTTGATCTTGTCGAACGGGAACGAACGCAGATAGCTCAGCGATGAGTAACCGGTGCCGAAGTCATCCAACGCGATCTGTACGCCAATCGCTTTCAGGCTTTGCAAGGTGCGGATATTGCCCAGCGTATCGTCGAGTAATACCGATTCGGTGATCTCCACTTCCAGACGATGCGGTGCCAGACCGGACTCACGCAGCGCGCCTTCCACCACCGACACCAGAGAGCTGTTCTTGAACTGCAGCGGCGACAGGTTGACGGACACCGACTGGTCTGTGCCCCAACTCTGCGCCTCGCGGCAGGCTTCATACAGCGCATACGCGCCGAGCATATGAATCAGCCCGGTCTCTTCGGCAATCGGAATAAAGTCATTCGGCATGATCAATCCTTTGATCGGATGATGCCAACGCATCAGCGCTTCATAACCGATAATGCCTTCTTCATTGGTGATCGGCTGATAGTAAAGCTTGAGCTGACGACCGGTAATCGCATCACGCAGATCGTTTTCAATCACACGACGACTACGCGCCAGGTCATCCATCTCCAGCGTGAAGTGCTCAAAGCGGTTACGACCATTACGTTTGGCTTCGTACAGCGCCATATCCGCGCAGCGTAGCATGTGCTCCGGCGTGTTAGTGGTTTGCGAGGTCAGGGCAATGCCGACGCTCAAGCCAACCGACAGGTTGTGCCCTTCCACGTTGACCGGTGGACGGATCGCTTCAATCAGGCGCTGTGCCACCACCGCCGCTTCCTGGGCGTTGTTGATATTCGGCAGCACGATGGCAAACTCATCGCCGCCAATACGGGCCAGCGTGTCCTGATCGCGCAGCGCACTGCGCAGACGCTTCGCCACCACCCGCAGCAGGTCATCACCAATCTGGTGACCCAGCGCATCGTTGACGTTCTTGAAGTTATCGAGATCAAGGCACAGCGTGGCACTCAGCGAATGGTGCTGATTATCCACGCGCAACGCTTCGCTCAATTTCTGCCGGAACAGTACACGGTTTGGCAAGCTGGTAAGCGTATCGTGATGCGCCATGTGATGAATGCGCGCATCCGCTTCACGCTGATCGGTGACGTCTTCCACAATCAGCATTACGTAATTCTGTCGCATATCATTGCCGCTGATGGTGGTGGCGCGGGTATGCAGAATGCGCTCCCCGCCCGCCGTCAGCAGCAGTTGCTCACGCGAGTGGATACCTTCACTGCGCAGCGCGATATCCGCCAGACTGTTGAAGTAATCGCTCTGCTCCGCTGACATACACTCATGCGGGCGTTTGTGCATGATCAGATGTTTGCTGATGCCAAACAGCTGCTCAGCTTTGTCGTTGACCATCAGGATTTCGCGACTGATGGCATCTTCGACAATCACGCACGACGGGATATTGGCGATGACAGTGTCGAGGAAGGTAGAAAGCTCAGACATTTTGGCACTCTGCGCCTGCGCCAAATCCCGCGCCCGCAGCAGTTGCTGTTCGTTCTCACGGCGTTCTGTGACGTCTCGGGTGATTTTGGCAAAGCCAATCATCTTGCCCTCTTCGTCGTGAATCGCGTCGATCACCACATGAGCCCAAAACGCGGAGCCGTCTTTACGATAGCGCCAGCCCTCATCCTCGAAGCGACCGGTTTTCAGTGCGATACCGAGATTAGCTTCCGGCGTATTGGCCAGGCGCTCCTGCGAACCGTAGAACACGGAGAAATGCTGACCCACAATTTCATCGGAGACATAGCCTTTGGCACGCTGTGCACCTGCGTTCCAGTTCACTACGCGGCCTTGCAAATCCAGCATGTAGATGGCGTAGTCAGTGACGCCTTCCACCAGCAGACGGAAGGTTTTCTCATACTCACGCTGTTTACGCTGAAGCTCACGCTGTTCGGTGCAGTCGCGGGTGATTTTGGCATAGCCAATCAGCTTGCCTGAATCATCACGAATAGCATCAATAATGACATGCGCCCAAAACGCACTGCCATCTTTGCGATAACGCCAGCCTTCGTCTTCAAAACGTCCAGTTCTGAAAGCGGTGCTGAGGTTTTTTCTGGGATATGATTTTTGCGGTCCTGCGCGCTGTAGAAGCGCGAGAAGTGCTGGCCGACGATCTCTTCAGCCACATAGCCTTTGGCACGCTGCGCGCCGGCATTCCAGTTTTCGACATTACCGTCGAGATCAAGCATGTAGATGGCGTAGTCCGTTACGCCTTCAACTAATAAACGGAAACGCTGCTCCTGCTCACGCTGCTTACGCTGTAGCTCCTGCTGTGCGGTACAGTCGCGAGTGATTTTGGCAAAGCCAAGCAGCTCGCCGTAGTCGTCACGAATCGCATCGATCACCACATGTGCCCAGAAAGCGCTGCCATCTTTGCGATAGCGCCAACCTTCCGTCTCGAAGCGCCCCACCGCTGTCGCGACGGAAAGCCCACGCTGCGGTGCACCGTTTTTACGATCTTCTTCGCTGTAAAACAGCGCAAAGTTTTTGCCGACGATTTCGTCCGGCGTATAGCCTTTGGCACGCTGCGCCCCAGCATTCCAGTTTGCTACAGTGCCGTCGGGTTTGAGCATGTAAATGGCATAATCCACCACGCTCTGCACCAGAAGCCGGTACATGACGTCAGAGTTATTATTCATTGTTGTTCGCCTATTGCTGGCCTGGTGTACATTGCTGCTTAAGATATTTCTTAATCAATGTGCTGACTTAAACGCAAAAGCGCTTGGCTTACAAGCGCTAATCAACATCAGACAAAAGTTGGTAGTCAGGTTATCGGCAGTGGCGAAAAATTATTCAGAGGGATACTCAACTTATTATGCTGCGTTGACGGTGCTCGCGGGGAAAGCGGGGACTCTCAAGATGACATTGCAGAGGAATGTGCGCCTGCCAGCATAGCGGTGCGCTGGCGGCCAATTGTGGGCATTCCGCCGCCGCGACAAACGCCGGGACCACCCGCTGTGCGCCGGTTTTGCCGATCAGCCACTGTTGGTCATCCAGCGGGGGATGCACGTTCCACGGCAGCCAGCGCGCCTGCTGGGTAGCCAGTAGTTCCGCTGCGCGCGTACCCGCTGCTACGTGGCTACTGAAGATCAGACGGAAATCATCCCACTGACTGAGCTGGGCCGCTAAGCCGTGATCGGCCACCGCATCCGCCGCAACGATCACGCTGGTGGGCAACCACTGCTCCGGCTGTGGCTGTTGCAACAGACGCACCAAGCCTAACACCGTCGCAGCCGGTAACTTATCCATCGCCAGCAATTGGGTAACTTCGCTGCGGATTTGCGGACAGAGTTGCACAGCCAGACCACGCGCCACCAGCTGTAATGCCACCTCCGGCCCGCGTCCGTGTTCGGGCACCGCCACCACCGCACCGTTGCAGGCGGCTATCGCCAGCGCGTCCATCTGCTCGCTGAGGCGCTGATTACGGTCACCGTAGGACGCATCGGTGATCAGTAATTTTGCCTGGGGCGGGCAGTCAAAAGGCAGCAGCAACGCTTCACGGCTCCAGTCCCCCATGTAGGTGATACCGCCCGCAACCGGCAGATGAAACCACACCGAACCGGGTGAATGGCCGCTGCGGCCAGTAAACAGGTTAAGCGGGCCAATCGCGCTCTGACCGCGCAAGGGCAGCAGACGGCGCGCATACATCGGCACCGCGACGTCGCCTAACTGCAGCCAGGTCTGTTCGGTGGCATAGACGGGCGGAGAACCAATTTGCCCCCAGCAATCGAGCGAGGCAGCATGATCAATGTGTGAATGCGTCAGGCACAGTGCGTCTACACGACCAATGGCTGGAATGTCCGGGCGCACACCGGGCTGTGGCCCGGCGCCAAGATCCATCAGTAATCGATAGCCATCAATCTCCAGCAAAAATGCCGCAGGCAGTTTGCCACCGACACCGCTGATCACCGTTACGCTTGCCATGGTAATACCCCTTGCGGCAATCGCCGCGCCAGCCGCGTTGCCAGTCCCATCAGCAAACAGACGACCAGAATCATCAGGCAGCCTACCGCGGCCGCCAGCGAGGCGGAGCCCCCTTCGTCCAGAAACACGATGGTGGGTCCGATGGTCTGGGTTTGCGAAGTGACCAGCAATACCGAGACCTGAATTTCATTGAGTGCGGTGAGGAACACCAGCACCGTGCCCGCCAGCGCAGAAGGCGCCGCTAACGGCAGCAAAATATCGCGCATACGACGCATAAATCCGGCACCGCACAGCCGTGCCGCTTCATCTAATGCCGGTTCGAGCTGGGCGAATCCTGCCAGCGTTGGGCGCAGCACCAGCGCGAGGAAGTTGGCGAGATACGCCGCGAGGATGATCCACACCGTGCCATACAGCGACACATTGATAATCGGCAGCGGACGCAGAAAGAACAGCATTGCGGCGACGCCGGTAACAATGCCCGGCAATGCGTAGGTCAGTTCACTGGCCAGCCACAGGCCACGTACCAGTTTGGTCCGCCGCCAGCTAAGGAAATAGGCAAGGAAGAGCGCAGTGGCGGTCAAAATGATCGCGGCCAGCGAGGTTAATCCCAGACTGGTGATAAACGCGTGTCGCACCGCGGGATAGCCCCACAGCGCGCTACGGAAGTTCTCCAGCGTCAGGGTTTGCCATGTCAGCGCCTGACCAAATCCGCTGGTCAGCGCGGTAATCAACAGCGCACTGATGGGCAGCAGCAGCGTCAGCGCCATCCACAGCCAGGCAGCCCCTTCAATCGCCATGCGTCCACGCCCCAATGACTGCTGCCACAGGCGCGGTGCGCCGTTGACGCGCACATCGTGGCGTCCGCCCAGCCAGGCGCTGGCCGCCATGCCCGCCAGCGTAATCACCGCGATCAGCAGCGCATAAACGGCTGTGTTCGGAAGAGCGCTGGGGCCGATACCGTTGAGCTGCTGATACACCAGCGTGATGAGTGTCGGCACCCGCGCAGGGATACCGAGCATCGCCTGAATACCAAAGTTACCGGCGGCGGCAACAAAGGTCAGTGCGGCCCCGGCAAAGATCGCCGGTCGTGCCAGCGGCAGAATAATGGTGAACAGCACGCGAGTGCGGGATGCCCCGCTAACCTGCGCCGCTTCCACCAGGTCTGCGGGCAGGCGGCGTAAACCCGCGCGTACCGTAAGAAACACCAGTGGCGCATTGTGGGTGCCCAGCAGCAGGACAATGCCACTCAGCGAATAGAGCGGCTGCTCGCCCGGCGCAAACCACGGCAAACCCAGCGAGCCAAACAGCAGCGCTAACGGGCTCGACGGGGCCAACGCCTGGAGCCAGGCGAGTGCCGTGACCTGCGGTGGAATCATCAGCGGCAGGATAAAGGCGAAGACCCAGGCCGTTTTCGCGCGTAAATCGCTGAGCGCCACCAGCCAGGCGGCGGCAGTACCCAGCAGCACGGAAATCAGGGTCGAGCTCAGCGCGATGAGCAAAGTATTGCCGCTGGCGATCAATACGCGGTCGCTGGCGATCAGATGCATCAGACGTGCCATATCCGGCACGCCCTGCGGCGCAATCGCCGTCCATACCAGTCGCACTAAGGGCGCAACCGACAGCAGGCCAATCAGCAGCACCATCAGCGCCAAGACCAGCTTTTCACTGTTGAAACGGAGGCGTTGAACGCCTCGCGTCGCGTTACGCCATTCGTTGCTCACCACGCTCATGCTTAGCCGCCAAACAGCGCGGTGAACTGATCGCGCACCGTGGCATCTTCCTTGATGGCTTTCGCCACATCAGGCGTCAGCAGCTTGATTTTGTTGATCGGCGTGAAGCCTGCCGGCGCAGAAACGCGATCGTCAACCGGACGGTTACCCTGCTCGACCACCAGCTTCTGGCCTTGCTCGGACAGCATAAAATTCACAAAGGCTTTGGCGGCTGGCAGGTTATGTACCGATTTCATGATGGCAACCGGCTCGGTGACGTAAGAAACGCCCTCTTTCGGATACACCAGATCCACCGGCGAACCTTTTTTCTTCGCCAGAATCACGTCGGCATCGGTGATGATGCCGTATTTATCCAGCCCGCTGGCCACCGCTTTCAGCGCCGGGCCGTTACCGCCCTGCGGTGCCACGCCGATTGCTGCAAGCTTCTTATAGAAGTTCCAGCCAATGGTTGGCGTATTGATGTCGGTGTGCAGTTTGTAGAGCGCCGCGCCAGAGTAAAGTGGGCTTGGCACGGCGATCTGGCCTTTGTTGGCTTCCACCGCCAGCGCGTTCCAGCTGTCGATCGGCTGTGCGTGTTGGGTGTTGTACGCAATCACCGTGGCGATGATTTTGGTGCCGAAGAAGGTTTTATCTTTATCGTAAAACGAAGGGTTGATGTGGCTCAGCGGGGCATCCGTGTAGCTGTAAAGCTGATTCTGGTTCTTCAGCGCGCCGAGGTTGATGGCATCGGCAATCAGCAACACATCGGGCTTGGCCCCGCCGCTCATCATCTCGGTCTGCAACACGTTCATCAACTGTGTAGTGCCGTTGCGCGTCCACTCCACCTGCACGTTCGGATAGGCGGCTTTAAACGCATCCACGGTTTGCTGCGCGATTTCTGGCGCCTGCGAGGTGTAAAGCACCAGCTTCCCGGAGGGTGCATCTTCCGCCTGGCTGGCGGCGGCAAGCAGTAATCCACTGGCTAACATCAAAGCGTTAAACGACGTGCGCATAGCAATTTCCCTAAGTATCTGAACGTTATGAAGGAAGAATCCAACCGTCACGCAGCGCGACACCCAGCGTCGCGTCGATAACGGGTAAAGGGGTATCGGACAGCAGCGTGATGCTGGTGTCGGGTGACGCCACAGGGGCCACATCAATCTGATAGTGCCCGCCGCGATAGATCACCCGCTGTACGCGCACCGCAAACTGAGGTTCGCCCGGCTGTGCCAGGCGGAAATCCACCGCGTGAAAACTGGCGTGGCCGTGGGGCATCGGACGCTGATCGGGTGCGCAGCGCAACGTCACGCGCAGGCCGCACAGCGTGGCAAAGGCGTGGCCGTCAGCGCAGGGTTCAATGTCACTGACCGGCAGCACTTTGCCGTCATCGATAAATCCCGCGACCATGGCGTTCGCCGGTTCGCGCCACAGGGTTTGGGGTGTGGCGAATTGCATGACGCGGCCGCCATCCATCACCACAATGCGATCGGCCAGCGCCATCGCTTCGTGCTGATCGTGGGTGATGTAAATCAAGGTAGCGTGGCTGTGACGATGGAAGCGGCGGAACTCCTCTTCCATCGTGGCACGCAGATGCACATCGAGGTTGGCAAGCGGTTCGTCGAGCAGCACCAGCGTGGGCTGGGCCACCAGACAGCGGGCGAGTGCCACACGCTGACGCTGACCGCCAGAGAGATCCGCCGGACGTCGCGCGGCAAATTTTTCTAACCCCACCAGTTCCAGCGCTTGCTGGGTGCGGCTGTCGCGTTCATGGCGCACCACACCGTTGACTTTGAGGCTGTAGCAGACGTTTTCTGCCACCGTCATATGAGGCCACAGCGCATAACTCTGGAATACCACGCCGAGTTGACGATCCTCCGGCGGCAGATGCACGCCCGGTGCCGCAAAGCAGCGTTCGCCAACGTGGATTTCACCGGCATCGGCGGTTTCAAACCCGGCGAGTAAGCGTAATAAGGTGGTTTTGCCGCAGCCTGACGGGCCGAGCACGGCGATAAACTCGCCCTGCGCAATCTGCAGAGAGATATCTTGCAGTACCGGTTGAGCGGCGAAAGATTTGCACAACCCGCGAAGTGTGATCGTTGCCATGTTTCTGGCCTTTATCTGACAGTCCGGCTAAGACCCTACGACACGACGATGACGATTACATGACATGGCTGTACTTACACCAGTGGCCTTTCTTTTCTGTGCGGGCTCTGCCGCCAATGTGCCCTTTTTGACAACCCGCACTGAAGCTAATGAGCTGGCTGGGGCCGCACCGGAGCTGGCATCCGCAGCGCTGAGCTGAGTGAGTATGCCAGGAGAGCCCGCAGGACGCGGGCGAAAGGTGGCGCTGGAACATGGATGTTCCATCGGCACCGGTCCGTAAGGCAGGCGAGTGAAGTGAAGGCACCGCGACAGCGGCGCGAGGACCGCCAGCCCCGGTGCGGCCCCAGACGGCGTTATCGTCAGTCGCTTAACTGACGAGCATTACGCAATTCATTGCGCATCTTTCAGCGTTAAAAAGCCTAAAATACGCGCGATAAATCGCGCCGCTACAATTTTATGCCATATCCTGCGGGAGCAAATGCATGCCGATATAACGCTCATAACGGGATGGCTTAACGCGTGTCAGATCCACCAACACCAACCCGTCAATACAGTTGTTGAAATCGGGATCGCTGCCGAAATCAATAAACTGCACTCCTCCCGGTTCGCACACCTCTGTGTACTGCTTATAGAGCGTTGGAATCGCGGTGCCCAGGTTTGCCAGCAGATGCTTGAGGCGACGTAAATCTTCCGTGTAATTATCCCCGGTGAACTGCGCCAGCACCTCTGGCAACGAAGCCGGATACGGTCGGCGTGACTTCGCCAGCGGCAACTCGGTCGGGAAGTACATGCGGTAGAACGCCACTAACAGATCGCGCGCGGCCAGTGGCATGCCACCGGAAATCGATACCGGGCCGAACAGGTAGCGGGTTTCCGGGTATTTAGCGATGTAGGCACCAATCCCCATCCACAGATAATCCAGACCGCGTTTACCCCAGTAGGCGGGCTGAATAAAGCTGCGCCCGAGTTCCAGCCCTTGATTGATGATCGGCAGCATGCGCTCGTCGTAGTGGAACAGGCTGTCGCTGTAAATGCCTTCCAGGCCACGACGATTTAACTGCTCGGCCCCCGGAATGAAGCGGTACGCCCCGACGATCTCCAGCGCATCGTCATCCCATAAAATCAGGTGATAGTAATCATCATCGTATTTATCGAGGTCACGGCGGCGGCCGCTGCCCTCGCCTACCGCGCGAAAAGCAATCTCGCGCAGGCGTCCCAGTTCGCGTAACAGCGGCACCCAAGTGGCCCCGTTACGTCGCCACAGATAGATCTGCTTGCCATCCGGCAGCGAGCCAAGTCGCTCACTCTCCATTAGCGCTTTTTTTCAGTTCGGCACGATCTTCCGGACGCGCGATCGCCGCTTCTGTCAGGAACAAACCGCGCCGCCCCTGACCAATGCGATAGAGATGTTTGCGCAGCCGTTTTGCCAGCTCTTTACCCGGCGTGTGGCCGTCGTGCCAGTTGGCGAAGGGAATTTGCTCACCGATGTGCAGCTTGATGCGGGAACCGCGCTGACGAAACATCTCGCGCACCAGCATCAGCAGCGCCAGCGGCGAGGCAATTTTTGCCGCCGCGTAAAATGCGAGGCTGTTACGACCCACCACGTGCACCGGCACAATCGGGGCGCGAGCACGCGCCGCCAGACGTAGGAAGCTGTGGTGCCATTTGCTGTCGCGTACGCCCTGAGTGCCAAGGCGTGAGACTTCACCCGCTGGGAAGATAATCAGCGCACCTTGATTGTCGAGATGCTGCTGCATGCGTGACAGCTGTTCACGGCTGGTGCGATTACCCATGTTATCCACGGGTAACATCAGGTTGTTGATCGGTTCCAGCATCATCAGCATACGGTTCGCGACAATTTTCACATCGCGACGCACCTGAGAGACCGCCGCCAGCAGTGCCAGACCGTCTAACGCACCCAGCGGATGGTTAGCTACAATCACCACCGGGCCTTGAGTCGGGATCTGCTCCAGATCGCGTTCACTTAATTCACAGCGCACATCCAGGTGCTCCAGCACTTGCTCAACCATATCCACCCCTTTCAGGTGGCGATAACGGTCAGCAAAGGATTGGAATTCATGTTCGCGAACCGCCCATTTCAGCAGGCGTTTTTGCCAGTTCGCGGGGTGATGGCCTGGCCAGTAAGTATCGAGAAGTTGATCAACAGAGAACATCATTCACCTTTTGTGCGCAGAGGTTATCGCACCGAAGGTAAACAGGCTTGTTTTCAGATTTATGACTGGTGACGGGGTGGACCGGAAAAAGCGTAGAACGGATAAGCAGCGTCATTCATGGCAGATTGCAGGTGCGCATCAATGCGCACCCTACGAAAATCGTGCCTTGTCGTTGTAGGGTCGCCATTTATGGCGACCGAAAGCGCTAGTCACACAGGTGGGTATTACAGCTTCAACGGCGGTAACTGCGAGAAAACACTCAGCAAACCTTTGCTCCAAAGCTGACGAATCTGCGAAAAATAGGGATGCTGTTCAGTGATATGATACTGCTCGTTATCACTGAAGGTATCGGTGTGATAAATCATCACATCCAGTGGCAGCCCGACTGAAATATTACTCGCCAGCGTTGAATCCATTGAAATCAGCGCACATTGCATCGCCTGACTCAGCGGCGTTTCGTAGCGCAGCACCCGGTCAATAATTGGTTTACCGTATTTGCTTTCACCAATCTGGAAATAGGGCGTATCCACGCTGGCTTCAATGAAGTTGCCTTGCGGATAGATTTGAAACAGGCGCGGCTCTTCACCGCGAATCTGGCCGCCTAACAGCAGCGTGCCGCCAAACTCTTCGCCGTCACGTTTGATCACCTCTCGCAGAGTTTCCCCCACGAGTAGCGCAATGTCATACAGCGATCGCCCATTCAATAAGTTGGGCTGATCGCTGTCATGGCTGTTGCGCCGCAGCAGGCTCATGACGCTTTGCGTGGTCGCCAGATTACCGGCGCTTTGCAGCACCAGGGTGCGTTCATCATCAACCTGAAACACGTGCAATTTACGGAACGAGGAAATATGGTCGACGCCCGCATTGGTGCGTGAATCCGACACAAAAATCATCCCTGACGATAAACGCATTGCCACACAATAAGTCATAGTCACGCCTGCAAAAAAATTACTGCTGCGAATGCACCTGCTGCACCGCGGCGACCGCCAGCATATCTTCACCGCCACCGCCCAGCCGCATACCGCGCACCGGACAGGCATCGAGATAATCCACACCCACCGCCAGCCGTAAATGCTGGCGCGTGCTGCGGGTATTATTGGTGATATCAAAGCTGTGCCAATTGCCATCCAGCCAGGCTTCGACCCAAGCGTGGGTGGCAACGTGTTCAACGTTATCAGTATAGAGATAACCACTGACATAGCGCGCGGGGATCCCGAGGCTACGGCAGCACGCCAGAAACACGTGGCTGTGATCCTGGCAAACGCCGCTGCCGGCGGCAAATACTTTCGCAGCGGTATCGGTGACCTGGGTGCTGCCTGGCCGATAAGGCATTTTCAGCAACAGCTCACCCATCAGCTTTTCCAGGCTGGCGAGCGGTTTTTCCGCATGCCAGTAGCGCAGCGCAAAATCACGGATGGCCGCATCCGGCAGCGTCAGCGGCGTGGCGCGCAAAAACACCAACGGCGACAACGTCGATTCCGGGTCCGGTGACAGTTCCCCCGCGTCCAGAATATCCACCACGCCGCGCGCCGCAATCTCCAACTGCTGGTGAGGCATATCCAGGGTTAACACATGCATCACATTGCCGTAAGCATCCAGGGTGCGTGTGGCTTCACAAGGCAGCTCCAGGTCCCACGACAGAATCTGCTGATGCACCGAGTTTTGCGGCGTCAGGCGCAGATACTGGGTGCTGAGTTTCACCTGCTGCTCATAGGCATACCAGGTTTTATGCTCGATGTTCAGTCTCATTTCGCCTCCAGATAGGTTTGATTGATGCTTTCCGCCAGCGCGTTGATCTGCGAAAGAAAGTGATTAAGCCAGCTATACAACCCTTCACGCGTCAGGCTTTCCCAGGTGCTAAAGCGCATCTCCGCTAACAGCACCGTGGCCAGATAGCGCGGGCGATCCTCACCGCTGCTGCCGATCTGCTCCAGCTGCGTGGCGATCTCTTCAATGCAGGAGTGCAGCGATCGCGGACTTTCGCTGCGCAGGATCAGCATCTCATTGACCAGATCCGGCATCAGTTGCTGCTTGAAGATCGCGTTATAGGCTTCACGCGCCGATACCGCACGCAATAGCGTATCGAGGCAGTAGTACTCTCGTACCGAGTCGGGATGCTGCTCCAGCAGCTGCTGATTAACGCTGAGTAAACGCGCAGTGCCGTCACTGCGTTCCATTAACGTGCCAAGACGGATAAAACTCATGGCATCGCCGCGCAGCAAGGTGCCGAACATCGCGCCGCGAAACAGATGGGAGCGCTCTTTGACCCAGTCAAAAAAGCTGTCGGCATTGGCGCTGGTGATCCCGCGTCGCCGGGTGTTACGCATCTCGATCCACGTGGAGTTGATGCTCTCCCACACTTCCGATGACAAGCTGCCGCGCACCGCGTGCGCATTGTTCCACGCCTCCTGCCAGCAACTGAAAATGCTGCTGGGGTTACGATCATCAAGGGCAAAGAAATTAAACAACTGCGGCATGGTGAAACGCCCGTTGAGGGTTTCAAACAACGGTCGTGTCCCGGTGAGATTCAGTGGCAACAGCAGTTCATCACCGTGGCTGTTACGTACCGGCATCAGCGACAGGCGGTTGGTCACATCCAACACCCGGGCGAGTTGTTCTGCGCGCTCCAGATAGCGCGCCATCCAGTAAAGGCCACTGGCCGTGCGGCTTAGCATGATGCGTCATCCTCCAGAACCCAGGTGTCCTTGGTGCCACCGCCCTGCGATGAATTCACCACCAGCGAACCCTCCGTCAACGCCACGCGGGTTAAGCCGCCAGGCACGATGCGGATATCCGCGCCACTCAAGGCGAAGGGGCGTAGATCGATGTGGCGTGGCGCAAGACCGTTGTCGATAAAGGTCGGGCAAGTCGAGAGGGAGAGCGTGTCCTGCGCGATATAGTTAGCCGGTCGCGCTTTTAAGCGATCGCGAAAATCGCTGAGTTCTTGCTGGCTGGCAACCGGGCCAATCAGCATGCCGTAACCCCCTGCGCCGTGAACCTCTTTCACCACCATTTTGTTGAGATTCGCCAGCACGTAGGAGAGATCCTGCGGTTTGCGGCACTGCCAGGTCGGCACGTTGTTGAGGATCGGATCCTCATCCAGATAGAAGCGGATCATGTCAGGCACGTAAGGGTAGATCGATTTATCGTCCGCTACGCCGGTACCGATGGCGTTGGCCAGCACCACGTTTCCGGATCGATACACCGACAATAAGCCCGGTACGCCCAGCATTGAATCCGGCCTAAACGCCAAAGGATCGAGGAAGGCATCATCCACGCGGCGATAGATCACATCGACTTTGCAGGGTCCTGCGGTGGTGCGCATCATCACTGCACCATCTTTCACAAACAGATCGGCGCTTTCCACCAGCTCCACCCCCATTTGCTGGGCGAGGAAGCTGTGTTCAAAGTAAGCGCTGTTAAAGCGCCCTGGCGTCAGCACCACCACTACCGGATCGTTAACCGGTGAGCTTTCGCGCAGCGTTTGTAGCAGGTGCGAAGGATAACGCTCCACCGGGGCCACATGCTGTTCGATAAACAGCTCCGGATAGAGGCGCATCATCATCTTGCGGTTCTCCAGCATATAGGAGACGCCAGACGGCGTGCGCAGGTTGTCTTCCAGCACGTAATAATCACCATCATTATTACGAACCATATCGACGCCGGTGATATGCGCATAGATGTTGCGATGCAGATCAACGCCTTGCATACACGGCTGGTATTGATCGTTCACCAGCACCTGCTCGGAAGGCACGATACCGGCTTTAAGGATGTGTTGTTGATGATAGATGTCGTGCAGAAAGGCATTGAGTGCCTGCACACGCTGGCGGATGCCGCGATCGAGCATCGACCATTCGCGAGCAGGAATGATGCGCGGCACACTGTCGAACGGGATTAAACGCTCCGCTCCGCCATCATCACCATAGACGTTGAAGGTGATGCCCACGCGATGAAACAATAATTCCGCCTCTTCGCGCTTACGCGCCACTGCCTCTTTGTCCGCCTGTTGTAACCATTCCCAGTAATGCTGATAGTGCGCGCGGTGTTGGCCGTCGCTCAGCAACATCTCATCATAGAAGTGTGACGCTATCTGGTAGCTTTCTTTCATGATTTACCCGGCGCTTGTCAGAGGACGTATCTCCTCTCCTGCACAAAGTGTGCCAGAGGCTCGCGCCCGCAACGGCACACGCGCCCCAATAGCGGAGCAGCGCCGGATAACGGTGGTGTTGCACCTTACTGGTGCATCAACTGCTGCGCAACTGGCAGCCAGATATCGGTCATCGCCCCATCGCCGCCAGTAAAAGGATCGCGATGCGGAAGCGGAACGCGCGCAATCTGATCTTTCGCAGCACGTAAACGAGAAGGCTCATCACGCACCGTTTCTGGCGACATTCCTTCAGGATAGGCGCCAACGGCAAAAAAATCGTCCGAGGCGAACACCTGTTTATGGCCGACACCTGCGGGGATCAGCACCGCATCGCCTTCACGCAGCGTCACCATGCGGCCGCTGTCGCCGCCGAACAGCACTTCAGCCCAACCGGATGCAACGCCCAGCACTTCATGGGTATTGGGATGGTAATGGGTATAAGGATAGATTGGCGCGCGCCACGCAGCAGGCCAGCCGTTCGCGCTAAACGTTTTCTCGAACCAGGCCGCACTGTCGCTCTGCAGTTCCTCATCATAGTCTGGTGCGATGCCAGGCCAAATGATCAGCGGCAGCAGATTGTTGGGTATGCCGCCCGACGGCAGCGACAGCATCAAATGCTGCGGATTACTGGATGAACCTGCTGAAAAGGTACCGGCGGCGAAAGACATCAGTAACAGCAGGCTGGAAGTGTTGGCAGTCATACTCTTTCTCCGGAAAGCCACGTTGCTTAATTGTGGCAAAGCCCGGAGGCATTGCAATGTGCGCCCGCCAACAAAATTCACATAAAAGAATGATTTACCTTACTAAAGCCAAATTAGTTGGCAACATATTTAACATTTCGTGGGGTGAGGGAGAGAAGCCTAAACTGTTATATAAAAACATCCCAGATCTGTATCTGATTCACTTCACTGTTATGTGATTAACTGGCAGGCAGTGATAATGAGAGGTGAACAATGGACACGATCAAACAAATCCTGCTCGATGAGATCGCCACGCTGAACCGTGAAGGCCAGCGCGATAATCTGCCGCGCTTTAGTTTTTCTTTCCTCAAAACCCATCCCGGCCTCTGGGCGGTGATGTACCTGTGCTACGCGCTGTGCGTGGCGCTGATTTTCTCCACTGAGATGTTGGGCTGGCCAGCGTTCTGGTTTGCCACCGCGTTTGTGCTGGTGATGAGTGTACTGATGCTGATGGACATCAACCCCAAATACCGCTTCGAAGATATCGATACGCTGGATCTGCGGGTGTGCTACAACGGCGAATGGTATTACGTACAGCCGGTTTCACAGCAGGCGCTGGATAAAATTGTCGACCATCCCGGCACGCCCGATCGCGTGCGCAGTGGTATCGATCGTTTGATGAAACAGAAAGGCGAAGTCGATTTTTACGATGTGTATTATCTGACCTGGGGCCACCAGCAGGCGGCAACGGTTTAAAGGGATGTCATGGCGCGATTTATCGCGCGTAGTTGAGCCATACCCTCGCAGTCAGATGCGCCATAAATGGCGCCGCTACGTGTAGGGTCGCCATTTATGGCGACCGCAATTGCGCAATCAATTTGCCCAGCGTCTCCACTGCCGCCTCGGCCCGTGCATCCCACGGCCAGGCGGTATTGAATCGGAAGCAGTGGCTGAATCCTTCACTGCCGGAGAACAACTGGCCCGGCGCAATACTGATGCCCTCTTTCAAGGCCAGATGATAAAGCTGCGTGGTGTTGATCTGCTCGGGCAGTGAAATCCACAGGAAATAGCCACCGGGCGTATCGCTGATGTGCGCCTCAATCGGCAAGACGCGGCGCAGCGCCTGCTGCGCCTGCTGCTTACGCTTTGCCAGCGTCTGACGCAGCTTCTTTAGATGGGTATCGTAGCTGCGGGTGCTGAGGAAATCGGCCAGCGCCAGCTGCATCGGCGCACTGGTGGAGAGCGTGCTCATCAACTGAATCCGCTGCACGCGCTGGGCGTGACGTCCGGCCGCCACCCAACCGACGCGAAATCCCGCCACCAGATTTTTTGAAAAACTGCCGCAGTGCAGGACATTCCCTTCACGATCAAAAGCTTTCGCGGGCAGGGGTTTGTCGTGACCATTGTAGAGGTCGCTGTAGACGTCATCCTCAATCATCGCCACCTTGTGCCGCGCCAGCAAAGCCACCAACTGCTGCTTACGTTCGACGCTTAGCGTAAAGCCGAGCGGATTTTGGCGGTTGGTCATCAACCAGCAGGCTTTCACCGGCCAGCGTTGCAGCGCCCGCTCCAGTTCATCAAGATCGATGCCTTGTTCGACGTCGCTGGCGATGGCGATGGCGTTCAGCTTCAGGCGCTCAATCACCTGCAATGCCCCGTAGAAAGAGGGGTTCTCAATCACCACCCAGTCGCCGGGTTCCGTTACGGCCTGCAAACTGAGATTGAGGGCTTCCATCGCGCCATTGGTAATGACGATATCGTCGGGTGATAAGGTGATGCCTTGCTGGGCGTAACGCTGGGCCAGAATTTTACGCAGCGCTTCGTTCCCCGGCGGCAAATTGTTGAGCGCGTCAGAGGGCTTGAGATTGTGCGAGACTTTCACCAGCGAGCGCATCAGCTGGCGCTGCGGAAAGAGTTCAGGGTCGGGAAACGCCGAGCCGAAGGGAATAATCGCCGGGTCGCGCGTGGCTTGCAGTACATCGAATACGAAGCTGTTGGTGTCTGCCTGCTCAGTTCTGGCAATGGCCTGCGTGGGTAAACGTGGACGGCTTTCAGCGGCGCGCGGGGCAATATAGTAGCCGGACTGCGGCTTAGAGACGATCCAGCCCTGACTCTCCAGCACTTCGTAGGCGTGCATCACCGTCATCAAGCTAAGCCCGCTCTGCTCCGCTTGCTGACGTAGCGACGGCAGCTTTTCTCCCGGCGGCCAGATGCGTGCTTCGATTTGTGCCCGTAACTGATCGACCAACTGCTGGTATTTCGCCACCCGACCTCCGCTGTTTGGGATTTGTGCGGCTATTTTCTCTTACCCCGGCCCTCTCCCGCAAGCCGCAATAGGCCGCGACGGGCGGCTGAAAAGCCTATGCCTGACAATTAAATCCAAAATGCATGCTTATCCTGGTGCGCAAAAATGCGCACCCTACGCAAACCGCGCGCGATCGTCGTAGGGTTGCCATTTATGGCGACCAAAAACCGCTTAAATACCCGCATTGACCGAAATACCGCACCAGCGAAGTCTACGGCAGCCGCACCAACTCCAGCTCTTCCTCTACAAAATTGGCCAGCTCGTTAACGCGCTCTGGCGGTACCGGCTTGCCGAGCAGATAGCCTTGCAACGTATCGCAGCCGAGGCCAGTCAGGAACGCTTGCTGCTCCTGAGTCTCCACCCCTTCGGCCACCACTTTGAGGTCCAGTGACTGCGCCAGTGCCACAATGGCAGACACAATGGTGGCATCTTCCGATTTGGCCTGCAGTTCATTAACGAACGCGCGGTCGATTTTCAGCTCGCTCGCGGGAAGGCGCTTAAGGTAGAGCAAACTGGAATAACCGGTACCAAAGTCATCGATTGAGGCTTTGACACCCATATTGGTCAACTCGGTCAGGATGCGCACACTCTCTTCCGGATCGCGCATTGCCGTGGTTTCGGTCACTTCCAGCGTCAGCAGTTCAGCGGGAATCTTATGCTTTGTCAGCGCCTGCGTGACAGTCTCCACCAGATTGCACTGCTCAAATTGCAGCGCAGAGAGATTCACCGCCACCGACCAGTGCGGATGGCCCTGCAGATGCCAGCTGTGCAGCTGACGGCAAGCCTCATCAATCACCCAGTTGCCGATATTAATAATCATGCCGGTCTTCTCGGCCATCGGCAGGAATGTGTCCGGTGCCAGTAAACCGCGAGTCGGATGTTGCCAGCGTAACAGCGCTTCAAAACCGATAATTGGGCCACTGGGCGCGCAGTATTTCGGCTGGTAGAACAAACGCAGTTCGCCATTATCCAACGCCTGCCACAGGTCGTTATTCAACTGCAGCTGTGACTGCGCCAGCGTATTCATTGATGGCTGGAAGAAGTTGTATCCGTTACGACCGTTGTTTTTGGTGTGGTACATCGCGGCATCGGCATTGAACATCAGCTCGCGATCATCTTTACCATCGCCAGGATAGACCGCGATACCGATACTCAGCGAGACCATTAACTCATAGCGGGAGATATCAAACGGACGGTCCACCGCTTTCACCAGGGCATCCGCCACGGCTGCCGCATCGTTGGGATCGTCGATTTCAATCAGCAGTACAAACTCATCGCCGCCCATGCGCGCCAGCGTGAAGTGCCCTTTCATCTGGCCAATCATGCGTTCGGCCACGGCGATCAGCAGATTGTCTCCCACGTGGTGTCCAAAGGCGTCATTGACCGCTTTGAAGCCATCCAGATCCATAAACATCAAGGCAAACTGTGATTTTTCACGGTTGGCTTTGTTGATGGATTGCTCCAGACGATCCTCCAGCAGTATGCGGTTGGGCAGACGCGTCAGGTTATCGTGTAGCGCCAGCTGTGCCAGTTCACGGTTGGCTTCGGCAAGGGAGTGCGCCAGGATCGAGGTGCGCGCCTGCAGGCGGGCGTCAAGCATCGACACCAGTAACGTGATACCCAGAATTGCCAGGGTGACGACGGTAACCACAATCGCCAGCCAGTTGCTGTTAACGCCCATATGCGTCGCGTGACTGTGCATCGGGAAAGACGCCGCCGCCATACCGGTGTAGTGCATACCGGCTATCGCGCAGCCCATCACCACCGATGCACCCAGACGCAACAGGGTGACGCGCCCGTGACCTTCGCGCAGGTTGAAGGCCAACCACAATGCCGCGCCAGAGGCCACCATGGCAATCACCACCGAAGCCGCTACCCAATTCCAGTTCCAGGTGATACCTGGCGCGAACATCAGGGCCGCCATGCCGGTATAGTGCATCGCCACAACGCCAGAACCGAGCACGAAGGCGCCGCCCGCTAAGCGTTTCCAGGGTAAATCCGCTGAGGAACAGACCAGCCACAGGGCAAAGATCGAGGCCAGAATGGCGACCACCATGGAGGTCACCGTCAGCATCGGATCGTAGCTCATCACCATGTCGAGACTCATCGACAGCATGCCGATAAAGTGCATCGCCCAGATGCCAACGCCCATGGCGAATCCACCGCCCAACAACCAAACCAGCGCCACCTTGCCGGTTGAGGAGGCCACGCGTCCCGCCATATCTAATGCGGTAAACGAGGCCAGCATCGCCACCAGAATCGAGACGATCACGGTAAACGAATCATACGAAGTCACTAACATAGTGATTTCCCAAGTTAAAGCCGTTAAATCAGCTGTGGTGTTATGAAAGAAAATGAAGGCTATTGGTTTTATTGTTGAAATTATCGGCAGGATCACTGCCGATTTGAGTCTTTGAACGATGAAACCTTCCGATGTGGAAGAAAATAAAAATTGTTTGTTATGCGCCTGCCAGTGGCATGACGTTATCGGCAAAGGGCAGCGGCATATTAAGCGCAGCGGTAAATTCACCAATGCGCTCTGCGGGTGTCGGTTTACCCAACAAATAACCTTGTAAGGTGTCAAAACCCAGTCCGGTGAGTAAACGTTGCTGCTCCTCGGTTTCGACCCCTTCCGCGACCATGCGCAGGTTCAGGCTTTGTGCCAGCGTCAGCATCGCGCTCACTACCGTGGCGTCTTCACTGTCGGCCCGCAGGCTATTCACAAAAGCACGGTCAATTTTTAGTTCACTGGCTTCCAGGTGCTTAAGATGCAGCAGATTGGCATAACCAATACCAAAGTTATCAATCGCGACTTTCACCCCCAGGCGATGCAGTTCGGCAATGCGCTGCTGGCTAAATTGCGGGTCGCGCATGGCAATGTTTTCGGTAATCTCCAGCATCAGCGCCCCTTCCGGCAACTGATGGCGTTGTAGTGCCAGGCGCAGACTGTCGATCAAATCTCGCTGGTGAAATTGCAGCGCAGAGAGGTTCACTGACACGCTCCAGTCGCTGTTGCCTTCGCTGTGCCACTGTTTTAACTGACGGCAGGCTTCATTGATCACCCAGTTACCCAGCGCGACGATTTGTCCGGTTTTTTCCGCTCGCGGCAGGAACATATCGGGCATTAGCAAACCTCGGCGGGGATGCTGCCAGCGCAACAGTGCCTCAAAGCCCATCAACACCGTGCCGCCCGCGCGGAATTTTGGCTGATAGAACAGGCACATTTCCTGATACTCCAGCGCATTCCACAGGTCATTGGCCAAGGCCAACTGATGTTGTGCCGTGGCGCTCATTACCGGTTCAAATAAGCACCAGCCGTTTCGGCCACTGTGTTTGGTGTGATACATGGCAGAGTCGGCGTTGAACATCATCTCCTGCTGGCTACGACCGTGTTCGGGGAAGGTGACGATACCGACACTCAACGACACGCGCAGCGAGTAGCGATCCAGCTCAAAGGGTAAATCGATGGTATTGACCAACCTTTGCGCCAAGGCTGAAGCTTGCAAAGCGTTGTATTGCGGACACAGCAGCACGAATTCGTCACCGCCGAGTCGGGAAAGGAAAATGTCATCACTCAGCTGCACGCGCAGCCGCTCTGCCACCGCAATCAACAAACGATCACCCACATGATGTCCCCAGGTATCGTTGACGGCTTTAAAGCCATCGAGATCCATGAACATCAGCGCAAAGGTTTGATCTTGTAAAGTCGCCTGCTTGATTTGCTCGTTGAGCTGCTGCTCCAGCAGTACGCGGTTAGGCAGCGTGGTGAGATTGTCATGCATCGCCAACTGACGCAGTTCATTGTTAGCACGTTTGAGTTTGGCAGCCAGACGCGCGGCACGCAGTTGCGCATCCAGCATCGATACTAACAGCGTTAAACCCAGAATGGAGAGCGTAATAATGGTCACCCACACCGCCAGCCCATCTTCACTGACGCCGTGATGCTGCATCATGGTGCTCGGCATGCTGTACTCCGCCGCCGCCATGCCGGTGTAGTGCATGCCTGCAATGGCAATGCCCATCACCAACGCAGCACAGACGCGCATCATCAGCACGCTTTCGCCCTGACGCAGATGAAAAGCCAGCCACAATGCTGCGCCAGAGGCAGCGTAGGCAATGAACACCGACACCGCGACTAACAACGTATTCCAGCGTATCGCGGGCTCAATCATCAAGGCGTTCATGCCAAGATAGTGCATCATCACCACGCCACTGCCGAGTATCAGGGTGCCACGTATCAGCCGACGACGGGTCAGATGGCTGCCCTGGACGCCCTGCGCAAAGGCAAAAATGGAGGCAAGGATCGCCACCACCAGGGAAATGACCGTGAGGGGGATGTCGTAGCGCATGGTCATTGGCATCATCATCGCCAACATACCGATGAAGTGCATCGCCCAGATACCAATGCCCATCGCGGTGCCGCCGCCCACGAGCCACATCTTCGCCAGGCAGCCGCGCGAAACCGCAACGCGTCCAGCCGTGTCCAGCGCGGTAAACGCGGCGATAAAGGCCACAATCAGTGAAACCATAACCAGAACGCTATCCCAGGTAACCAGCAGCATGTGCGCTCCTAAGCTCAGCCCGCTGCGGAGCAGGTGCTGTATCGTCAAAAAAGGTCAAAGAGTATTCGAACATCGATTAAGGGCGATTAATGACCGCATGCAGTGAGGCAGAGAAAGGAGCCGATCCAGACAATTCTGGAATCACCGCGCTGTGTTTTTTATTTTCATCATCTGTCGCAGTCAGAAAAATTAATAATATCTGATTAATACACGAACATAGCATTGAACCGTGAGACGCGGTAGAGGGTTAAATCACTCGTTGTTTAGTTTTTTTAACAGGTCGCTACCCCTCGTAGTCACTGAGTTATCGGCGAAAAGTGTGAATTGATTAGTGAAAAAACTAAGCGCAGCATCACAACTGCTGAATTGCTGATCTATAGTAAAGAAAACTGATATAAATCATAAACCCACAATCTAAGAATATTCCTAGGTGACGGGCACTTACGAAGTGCAGCCGATCGCGGCTCTTGTTTGAATTCGGATTCGTTACATAAATGAATCACCAGGTGAAAAAGCAATGACATTGGATAATCAGTAAGGAATGATTATGAAACTCAAGCTTTTTCTTTTGGCTTCCAGCCTGAGCGTCACGCTCGCCCCCACCGCTGCTTTTGCCGCCACCACAACGGGAACTATCAATGCCACATTGACCCTCACCACCGGTTGTCTGGTGAATGGTCAGTCTGCCACTACCGGTGTCAACTTCGGTACCCTGAACTTTGGTAGCAGTGCTGCCACCTTTGATACCTTAAACGCCACCTTAGTAGGTGCATCAGGTAACGGTATTTATGTGCGCTGCACCACCGGCCAAACCTTTAACGTGCAGGTCACCAGCAGTAATGCCGCTCCTGCCACCATCTATGGCACTGTGAGTGGTCAGCCGCGCTATTTAATTCTCGGTTCCGATAACACCCAAGGTATTGCTTACACCCTGTACAGCGACGCCGCGTTCACTACCGCGATTGCCAATAACACCAACATTGCGGCCAGCGGCACCACCGACCCAACATTGGGCACCAATTACGCCATCTATGGTCGTGTGGTTGGGGGTGGCTTTAACCCGCTCATTCCAGCGGGAACCTATACCGATACCATCAACGTGGCGGTGAATTACTAAGGGATCGGTTGGGGTAATCAGGGTGGCCGTGGTGCGTTGGGTGCACAGTGTGGGCGGCCTGGCCCTGCTGATAGGGAGTGTCTCCGCCTGGGCGTTGCCAACGGCAACGTTTCAGGTCTCTGCGTCAGTGGTGGCAGGCTGTGTGGTTTCCGGTACCAATACCGGGGTTTTTGGCACGCTTAATTTCGGCACACAGTCTGGCGTGGCGTCGAGCAGTGTCAGCGCCAGCTATGTGCAAAGCACCACTATCACCCTCGCCTGTACGCCAGGCACCGCCGTGAGCATGAGTATTAACGGCGGCAGCAATTACACCACCACCCGCAACCTTAAAGTCTCCGGTAACACCAACACCGTGGCTTATAGCCTGTACACCAATGCGGCGCATACCACCGCGATACCGGTGAATACGGCTGTGGCATTGAGCTATAGCAACGCTAATAACATCACTTTGCCGATTTACGGCCTGTTAACGCTGCCCGGCCCGACGCGCGCCGGGACTTATACCGACACCTTAACCGTCACACTGAGTTGGTGATGGAAGTATTAAAGAAGGATGAATAATCATGAACCTGCGCGCCCTGTTACTGTTGTTTGTCATGGCCCTAATCCCCGTCGCCCACGCGGCCAATTCGCTGATGATTTGGCCGATCGATCCGGCGATTAACCCTGAAGATAAGGCCAGCGAACTGTGGCTGGAAAACCGCGGCAACGCCACCACGATCATGCAGGTTCGCATTTTCAGTTGGCTGCAAGTCGGCGGTCAGGAGCAGTATCAAACCCAGCAGCAGGTGGTGGCGAGCCCACCCATGGTGCGCCTGGAGCCGGGTCAGAAACAGTTGGTTCGTTTGATCAAACAAACGCCACCCGAAGCTGGGCGTGAAATGTCCTACCGCGTGGTGCTGGATGAGATCCCTACACCGCGAACCCCAGGAGAGAACCAGGCGGGGCTGACCTTCCAGATGCGCTATTCGGTCCCGCTGTTTGTCTACGGTAACGGCGTCACCAGCGACAGTGCGAAACCGCAACTCAGCTGGCAACAAATTGACAGCGGTGGCAGACGCTGGCTAGAACTCACTAACCGGGGTAATGGCCATGCGCGGTTAAGTAACGTCACTGTTGGTGGTCGTCGCCTCGGGAATGGCTTGTTCGGTTATGTGCTCGCCAACAGCAGCAACCGCTGGCCGTTAACCAGTAGCGTGAGTGGCGAGCTATCGGCCGAGGTGAATAAAGTCCACTGGAGCAGCGCGGCCGCGCGCTAATGAGGTTTACGCTGCATCCCTGTGCGCTCGCCGTTGCCAGCGTACTCTGTCTCAGTCCCCTGACCAGCGGCGCGGAAACTTTCTCCGAGCTGCCGCCCCCGCCTGCCATGGAAAATAACGCCAGCGGCCAGCAATATATGCTGGAGCTGGTGGTTAACCAGAGCGATCGTGGTGACATCGTACCGGTCGAGCGTAAAAACGGAGATTTCTGGGTACGCAGCGGCGATTTACAACGCGCAGGTATTCCCGCCGAGAAGCTGCAGGGCCAGCAAGTCGATATCAATAAACTGGCGGACGTGAAGGTGGATTACGACGAGCGTCGCCAACGCTTGCTGCTGACGGTTCCACCCGCATGGCTGCCAGGCCAGGTGATTGGCAAAGATCAGCGGGGTCCGCGCTACCCAGGGCGCTCCAGCAACGGTGCCTTACTCAATTACGATTTCTACGCGACGCGCACCGATAACGCAGGTTCGCGCCTTTCCAGCTGGAACGAGTTGCGCTTCTTCGGTCCCGTGGGACAGTTCTCCACCAACGGGGTTTACACCCAGCAGTTAGAAGGTGGCGTGAGCGGTCAGCAAGAGGGCTATATCCGCTATGACACCTGGTTCAGTAACGAAGATGAAAATGATGCCATCAGCTGGCGCGCCGGGGATTTGGTCACTGACGCGCTAAGCTGGAGCAACAGCGTGCGTCTTGGCGGGGTGCAGATCGCACGTGATTTCAGCGTGCGCCCTGATCTGGTGACCTATCCCCTGCCCGCATTTTCTGGCCAGGCAGCCGTTCCCTCGTCGGTTGATCTGTTTATCAACGGCTATCGCAGCACCCAGGCCAATGTGCAACCCGGCCCTTGGTCACTTACCAATGTCCCGTTTGTTAATGGTGCGGGCGATGCGGTGATCACCACTACCGATGCCGTGGGGCGCCAGGTGACGACCACGCTGCCGTTTTATGTTTCCAGCAGTTTGTTGCGTCAGGGCTTATCCGATTACTCCTTCTCTGCCGGTGCGATTCGCGAAAACTACGGTCTGCAAAACTTCGATTACGGGGCGGCAGCCGCCAGCGGCTCTTATCGTTATGGCTTAACCGACTGGCTGACATTAGAGAGCCATGCCGAGGGCAGCGACAGCGTGGCGATGGGGGGAGCCGGAGGATTAGTGAAGATTGGCAGTTGGGGCGTGGTGAACGGTGCACTGGCGCAGAGCCAGATGGAGGGCAAACCGGGCACGCAATACAGCTGGGGCTATCAGTACAACAACAGCTGGTTCAGTTTAGGGACGCAACACACGCTGCGAACGGCTGATTTCGGCAACCTGGCCCTGGTCGGCAGCCGTGGTGACAGCGCCAATACCAGTTACTCGCTGGCACGGCGCAGCGCGCAATATACGGCCAGCGTCTCCCTTAACCAATACGGCAGTCTTGGCCTGGCTTACTTTGATATCGCTGGCGGATCGGGCGACCGCACCCGACTGTGGAACCTGTCATGGAGTAAGAATCTCTGGGGCAACAGCAGCCTGTATATCTCGGCCAGCCGCGATCAGGAACAAGGCGACTGGAGCGGCGCGATTTCCCTCGTCATTCCCTTCGGTGAGCAGAGCAGCGCCTCGGTCAGCTATGAACGTGATCAGCAAGGCCGCAATAACCAGCGCGTCTACGTTTCACGCGCCATGCCAACGGACGGCGGGTTTGCTTACGATGCCGCGTGGGCCAATCAGGGCGGCGATAGCGGAGATTATCGCCAGGCGAGCCTGCGCTATCGCAACAACAAAATTGATACCTCTGCCGGTTTCTACGGGGATAACGACAACACCACGCAGTGGGCAGATTTAACGGGATCACTGGTGCTGATGGATAATCGCGTCTTCGCCGCCAACGATATCAACGATGCCTTTGTGGTGGTGAAAACCGATTATCCGGATGTAACGGTGCGCTATGAGAACCAGTCAATGGGGCGCACCGATAAAGAGGGCTATTTGCTGGTGCCCTCGATCAGCAGTTATTACGGCGCGAAATACGATCTTGATACCCTGGATTTACCTGCTGACCGGACCGCACCCAAAGTGGAACAACGCTTCGCGGTGAAACGGAAAAGCGGTTATCTGCTGCACTTCCCGGTCGAGCGTCTGCGTGCTGCCAGCGTGGTGCTGCACGACAGCAACGGTCAGCCGATCCCTATCTCCAGCCAGATTTTACGTCCCAGCCAGGCGACCGAATATGTTGGCTGGGACGGGATTGTGTGGATGGAGGATCTCAGCGCCGAGAACCCCATTCACGTGGTCACACCGGATGGCCGCACGTGCGACACCACGCTGACCATTGAGGGTGGCCAGCCCAAAGCGCTGGAAACTTACGGGCCGCTCACCTGTGCGCTGCCACCGCCACCGCCGGGATCAGCAATTAGTACGGCCAATAATTCACAGTCAGGGATTTCACCATGAGAAAGCTACTTTTGTTGCTGGCGCTGTTTATTCTGCCGGGTACCAGCTACGCGCTGTGTAGCTTATCGGCACCGACGGCGACCTTTGGTTCTGTTACCACCTTTGCCGTCGGCTCAACCGCGCAGAGCACTTCAACCATCACCAACGTTAACTGTGGTTCAGGCACCTTGTCGCTGCTGGGCACCGATAATGTGGCCTACACCTTTACCACCTCAACCTATCTGAGTGGCACGCGCGCAGCGTTGAAAACCGGCAGTATCGGCACCGATACTATCCCGTTTCAGATATGCATCGACAGCGCCTGCGCCACTGAACTGCAACAGGGTGGGAAATATACCTGGAGTTCTTCGCTACTGCTGGGTTTGGGGAACAGCCTGAACTTCAACATTCCACTCTATTTCCGCACCGTACCGGGACAGGTGGTGGCGGCAGGCAGTTACACCACGATGGTGACGATAACCGTAAGCTACACGGTCTGTGCGGGGCTTAACGTAGCGGGTTTGTGCGTTGGCACCGTGCAAACCAGCACAGGTACAGCGATGACGTTTGCGGTCAATATGGTCATCACCAACGATTGCACCACCATCACCGCACCCAACGTCAGTTTCGGCAGTGCCCCGCTGGTCGGCAGTTTCTCTACCGTGCAGCAAACCATCAACGTGGTGTGTTCGAAAGGCAGTACCTTCACGGTGGGCCTGAGCAACGGCAGTTATTACAGCGGCACGACACGCCAGATGGCGAGCGGCACTAACCGGCTGGCCTATGACATCTATAAAGGCACCACCACCACCACCCGCTGGGGACCAACGGGCACCGATCGCTGGAGTAGCGCAAGCGCGACATCGCTGAACAGCGATCTCATCACGCGCAATTTCACCTACACGGCGCAGATTCTGACCACGCAGAATACCCCTGCCGCAGGCAGCTATACCGATAGTGTGGTGGTGGATTTATCGTTTTAGAGAGGTAAAGGCGGCCTTATGGCCGCCCGGATGTTACAAGGATGCACTCACTGGCGAACCGCTGTGGCGTGCCTGATACTGCTTCACCATACGGCCAATTAACAGCGTGCCAATCAATCCACATACCGCGGCAAACGACAGCCAGACGCCAGGCATCGCTTTATCACCGGTGGCATGGATCAGATAGCTGGAAACGGCTGGCGTAAAACCACCAAACAAGGCTGTTGCCAGGCTGTAAGCCAGCGAGAAACCAGACGCGCGCACTTCCGCTGGCATGATTTCAGCCAGATACACCACCATCGCACCGTTATAGCTGGCATACAGGAAGGACAACCACAGTTCGGCTTCAACAAGATGCGCAAAACTCGGTGAACCCACCAACCAGTGCAGTACCGGCCAGGTCGTCAGGATCATCAGAATGGTAAAGGTGATCAGCAAGGGACGACGGCCAATCCGATCCGATAGTGACCCCATCACCGGCAGCCAGATCAAGTTGGAGATGCCGACAAACAGCGTCACCATAAAGCTCTGCTCATCACTCATCATCAACACGGTTTTGCCAAAGGTCGGGGTGAACGCGGTGATCATGTAGAACATCACAGTGGTAGTCACCACCATCAGCATCCCCGCCAGCACCAGAGCCCAGTTCTGCCCCACTGAGCGCATAATCTGGCCCATCGAAGGGTGATGCTTACGCTGGCTAAACGCCTCGGTCTCTTCCAGCATGCGACGGATCCAGAACAGGAACGGCACAATCATACAACCGACCACAAACGGAATACGCCAGCCCCACTCGGTGACCGCATCCTTCGCCAGCAGATGGTTCAGGCCAAGCCCCAGCAGTGCAGCGAAGATCACCGCCACTTGCTGGCTGCCAGACTGCCAGCTGACATAGAAGCCCTTGCGCCCTTTCGGCGCGACTTCGGCCAGATAAACGGACACACCGCCTAATTCGACACCCGCAGAGAAGCCTTGCAGCAGACGCCCCAGCAAAATCAGAATCGGCGCGGCGGCTCCCAAAGTGGCATAACCGGGCACCAGGGCAATCGTCAGCGTACCCAACGCCATCAGCCCCAGCGTCAGCAACAGTCCTTTGCGGCGACCGTGATGGTCAATGTAAGCACCAAGAATAATCGCGCCAAGGGGGCGCATCAGGAAGCCCGCACCGAAGGTCATCAAAGTGAGCATCAGTGAGGCGAAAGGGTCATCTCCGGGGAAAAAGGTTTTAGCAATCGCCGTCGCGTAATAACCAAATACCATGAAATCGTACATTTCAAGGAAATTACCGCTGGTGACACTAAAGATGGTTTTGGCACCGCCTTGCGATGGCTTTTGTAAAGACTGGCTCGCACTCATATTGATCTTCCTGGGGTTTTTCTTCCGTTTTAACCGGATACGTCAGGAATAGATGTGATCGGCTTCACCATTGCAGTTTACAAAAGTGAGACCAAAGGTAACAAGAAATTAACATTAGAATGGCGAGGCAAATAAAAAGGGCCGCTGTGAATAGCGGCCCTCGGGGGTGATGAGAAAGGTGAATTATTTCTTCACCGTCTCCATACCCATCAATCCAATCTTCAGATAACCCGCTTCACGCAGTTGATCCATCACGCTCATCAGCGTTTCGTAATCCACTGACTTATCAGCCTGGAAGAAGATGGTGGTCTCTTTGTTGCCTTCGGTTTGTGCCGTCAGCGCATTCACCAGGGTTTCTTTGGTGACCGCATCGTTACCGATGTAAATCTGCTTATCTTCTTTGATAGACAGATAGACCGGTTTTTCCGGACGCGGTTGCGGTGCGCTGGTGGAAGCAGGCAGGTTAACGCGCACATCCACCGTGGCTAATGGCGCGGCGACCATAAAGATGATCAGCAGAACCAACATAACGTCGATAAACGGCGTCACGTTGATTTCATGCATTTCGCCATCGCCTACCGAGTCATCGTTTAAACGCATCGCCATAATACTTATCCTACGCGCAGTTTCTGTGCCGCCGCCGGACGGGTCGCTTCTTTCGCAGTATCCACGTTACCGAGGTCCAGATCGCGGCTTTGCAGCAGCATCACCTGAGCGGCCACATCACCCAATGAGGCTTTGTAGCTGGCAATCATGCGGGCGAAAACGTTGTAAATCACCACCGCAGGGATAGCAGCAACCAGACCAATGGCGGTGGCCAGCAGCGCTTCTGCGATGCCCGGCGCCACAACGGCGAGGTTCGTCGTCTGCGTTTTAGCGATACCGATAAAGCTGTTCATGATGCCCCACACGGTACCAAACAGACCGATAAATGGCGCAACAGAACCGATAGTGGCAAGGAATCCATTACCACGACCGGCATGACGGCTGAATGCCGCAACGCGACGGTCAAGGCGGAAGCTGGTGCGCTCCTTGATACCATCAAGATCGTCGGCACCCGCTGAGAGTTCCAGCTCGTTTTGTGCATCATTCAGCAGCACAGCACTGTGGCTGTTACTTTTAAAGCTTTCGGCGGCGCGGTAAGCATCATCGAGCGATCGTGCTTCGCCCAGTGCCTGCTGTTCGCGTTTCAGGCGACGTTTCGCCCCGCTCAGCTCAGCAAACTTGCCGAAGAAAATCGCCCAGGTGACAACCGAGGCCAGTAACAGGCCAATCATCACAATTTTTACCACGATATCGGCATGCTGATACATGCCCCAAACGGAGAGGTCCGTTTGCATCAAATCACTGGCTACCACGCTGCGTCTCCAACTTCTGTTGCACAGTTCACGATTGAAGCGCGGATCATAGCAAAAAAATTGACCGAAGTGATAGTAGTTCTCATTACTATTTACAAACGATTATTGCGTCAATTTCCAACAATTTATACGGTATTTATGGATATCGCGGCTGATGTTTTACAAATGTGACATTAATTGAAAAATTATTAAAACATCGTTTCAAAATGTGATGCATTTCATTCAATCAACATTTGACCACTTTTTAGTCAGCACAATTTCTCTATTCTGAGCCAGCCCTTCCCGATTGTGGTGTGTCTGACACCTCTTATGATCATCAAGCTGGAGCAATAATAATGACGCCTAAAAAACGACAACTCACAATTGCAATCTCTTCTCTGGTTATGCTGCTGGCGAGTGGCGCTCAAGCCAAAGTGTTAAAAGTCGCGGAAGTACAGCCCGCCGGGTATCCCACCGTGGTCGCTCTGCAACATATGGGCGATAAGTTAAAAGAAGCAACTCAAGGGCGATTGGAGCTGAAGGTTTACGCCGGGGGGGTACTCGGCGATGAGGATCAAACGCTACAACAGGTTCAGCTTGGCGCGATTGATATGATTCGCGTCTCTCTGGCTCCTGTCACTACCATCGCCCCTGAAACTAGTGTGCTGACTCTGCCCTATGTATTCCGCGATGAAGACCATATGCACAAAGTGCTGGATGGCGATATCGGCAAACAGATTGTCGAGAAATTCGATAACGACCCCCGCACGCGCATGGTGTTCCTCGGCTGGACCGATGCGGGCACACGCAACATGATCACAAAAAAACCCATCACCAAACCCGAAGATTTGCAGGGGATGAAAATTCGCGTACAAAACAGTGCCATTTCACTCGCCACCCTGAAAGCTATGGGCGCTAACCCTGTGGCTATGGGCGTCAGTGAAGTGTTCAGCGCCATGCAAACCGGCGTGGTGGATGGCACAGAGAACAATCCTCCGACTTTTGTCGCCCACAACTATCTGCCCGTGGCGAAGTACTACACCCTAAGCGGCCATTTTATTCAGCCTGAGATGATCCTGTTCTCTAAAGCCTCATGGGGACGACTCTCCGCAGAAGATCAGGCGTTGCTGAAGAAACTCGGCAAAGAAGCGCAGGATGAAGAGCGCCAGCTGTGGGCCACTTACACCGCGCAGTCGGTGGAGAAAATGAAAGCCGGCGGCGTGACATTCCAGGACACCAACCGCGACTACTTTATGAAAGCCACACAGCCGGTACGTGACCAGTTCGGTGGCAATTATCAGGATCTGATGAGACAGATTGCTGATGTGAAATAACCCTCTCAGCGCCACGCGACCGCGTGGCGCCTTGTTCAGGTAACGAAGCATGAATGCATATTCCCGTTTGATGGATGGGCTCTATCTGTTGTGCATGGGCATCGCTGCGGTAGCGCTGTTAATCATGGTCGCAGTGATTCCCATTGGTATCTTCGCGCGCTATGTGCTGAACGGTGCCCTCTCATGGCCGGAGCCGGTCGCTATCGTCTGTATGATCATCTTTACCTTTATTGGCGCGCCCGTTGGGCTGCGGGCTGGCACACACATTTGTGTCTCGATGGTGACCGATCGCCTTTCCGAAACAGGCCAAAAATGGGCGCAACGGCTATGTAACCTGCTGCTAATTGCGGTGTGCTTAATCCTGCTGCAGGCCAGCTACAGCTTGTGCGATGCCATGTGGATTCAACCGCTGGCGGCCTTGCCTGCTGTGACGTATGGAGAGATGTATCTGCCCATTCCCATCGGCGCGCTGTTTACCTTGCTGTTTGTGATCGAGCGAATACTAAATGGCGACCAAAGTCAGCGTCCGCTGGTAACGATGGGCGGTACACACTAAATTCGGAGCACTAAAATGGATGCTTATATTCTGGTTGGTAGTTTGGTGTTGCTGTTGTTGGTCGGCTTTCCGGTAGCTTTTGCCGTGGGCTTTGCCGCCTTTATTGGCGCCTGGTGGATCGATTTGCCACTGGAAGCCGTGGTGATTCAAATCACCAACGGAGTCAATAAATTTTCACTTCTCACCATTCCGTTCTTCATTTTAGCCGGGGCGATCATGGCTGAAGGAGGGATTGCCCGACGCCTGGTCAACTTTGCCTATATCTTCGTGGGTTTTATCCGCGGAGGATTGTCGTTGGTGAACATCGTAGCATCGACATTTTTTGGCGCGATTTCAGGATCGTCAGTGGCCGATACCGCCTCGATCGGATCGGTGATGATTCCGCAAATGGAGCAAAAAGGTTACCCGAGGGACTTTGCGGCCGCCGTGACCGCCAGCGGTTCGGTGCAGGCAGTATTAACGCCGCCAAGCCATAACTCCGTTATCTATTCGCTGGCCACCGGTGGCGTGGTCACCATATCCTCATTGTTTGTCGCGGGCATTATCCCAGGGCTGATGCTGGGATTCTGTCTGATGGTGATGTGCCTGGCGTTCGCACGCAAGCGTGGTTATCCCAAAGGTGAAGCGATTCCATTGCGTCAGGCAGTGAAAATCTTCTTCGATGCGTTCTGGGGACTCTTTACCATCGTCATTATTTTGGGAGGCATTCTTTCCGGCATTTTTACCGCTTCAGAATCGGCTGCGATAGCCTGCCTGTGGGCGTTTTTTGTCACCATGTTTATTTATCGCGACTTCAAATGGACTCAGCTGCATATTCTGGTGTTTCGCACCATCAAAACCGTCACTATTGTGATGGTTTTGATTGCCTTTGCGGCGGGCTTTGGCGCCGTGATGACCTTTATGCAACTGCCGACCATGATCACCGATGCCTTCACCAGCATCTCTGATAATAAATACGTCATTCTGATGTGCATCAACCTGTTGCTGCTGGTCATCGGCACTTTGATGGACATGGCCCCTATTATTCTGATTTTAACGCCTGTTTTGCTGCCCGTTGCCACCAGCCTGGGTATCGATCCCGTACACTTTGGCATGATTATGATGACCAACCTGGGTATCGGCCTGATCACCCCGCCGGTAGGTACCGTGCTGTTCGTTGCCAGCGCCGTCAGTAAACAAAAAATTGAGCAAGTAGTAACAGCCATGCTGCCCTTCTATGTCACGCTGTTTTTCATTCTGATGCTAATCACCTATGTGCCCGCACTCTCGCTTTGGTTGCCACATGTCATGGGTGTGATGTAGCGCGAAATCGCAGGGACGCGCTTTTGCCCGGCCAATTCATCGACTGACTCTGATAATCCACAATCAGGGTCAACCCACTGAGACATTTCGTGGTAACGTGGATGTTTTGCGGTAAGTGTCAGGAAAGGCAGTGATGGCAACGAATAAAATTGATACCACGCTGGTCAGCGCGGGACGCAGCAAACGTTACACTCAGGGCTCAGTTAACAGCGTGATTCAACGCGCCTCGTCACTGGTTTTTGACACCGTTGCTGACAAAAAACGTGCGACTGCAGGTCGTGCATCCGGTGAGCTTTTTTATGGCCGTCGCGGCACGCTCACCCACTTCTCGTTCCAGGACGCCATGACGGAACTGGAGGGCGGCGCAGGCTGCGCGCTTTATCCTTGCGGTGCAGCGGCGGTGTCAAACGCGATTCTTTCTTTTGTTGAAGCAGGCGATCACATTCTGGTCAGCGGCGCGGTGTATGAACCCACGCAGGATTTCTGCTCAAAAATCCTCAGTAAGCTGAACGTCTCCACCACCTATTTTGATCACTGCATTGGCAGCGAAATCGGTGAATTAGTCCAGCCGAATACGCGCGTGGTATTCCTTGAGTCGCCCGCGTCCATCACCATGGAAGTGCAGGATATCCCAGCCATCGTGGCGGCGGTGCGGGCTAAAGCGCCAGACGCAATCATCATGATCGATAATACCTGGGCGGCGGGCGTCTTGTTTAACGCAATGGAGCATGGCATCGATATCTCTATCCAGGCGGGCACCAAATACATTATTGGCCACAGCGATGCGATGATCGGCACCGCCGTTGCCAATGAACGTTGCTGGCCTCAGCTGCGTGAGAATTCGTACCTGATGGGTCAGATGGTGGATGCCGATACCGCCTATATGGCCAGCCGCGGATTGCGCACGCTGGGTACGCGCCTGCGCCAGCATGAAGAGAGCGGTTTGCAGGTGGCAGAATGGCTGGCTGCACAGCCAGAAGTGGCACGCGTGAATCACCCTGCGTTAGCGCAATGCAAAGGGCATGAGTTCTGGCAGCGTGATTTCAACGGTAGCAGCGGACTCTTCTCTTTTATCCTGCATGAAAAGCTGAGCCGCGAGCAGTTGGCAAATTATCTCGACCATTTCCACCACTTCAGCATGGCCTATTCCTGGGGCGGTTATGAATCATTGATACTAGCCAACCAACCGGAAGAACTGGCAGAAATTCGCCCAGTGGGCGGCGTGGACTTCACCGGAACGCTGGTGCGGTTGCACATTGGTCTTGAGCATGTCGATGACCTGTTAGATGACCTGAAAGCCGGCTTTGCCCGTTTAAAGCAGTAAAAAATAAACAAAACCTAAACCGTTCTGGGTGGCATAGGTGAGATCAACGAATACGATGCCACAGAACGTTAAAATAGAATCCTTGTGACTCGATGGGATAGCAGATGGGTGTTTTACATGAGATTGTCCACGCGCTCTGGCATCAGGATTTTGCCGCGCTGGCCAATCCAGATGTCGTGTGGGTTGTCTATGGCGTGATGTTTTTGACGCTGTTTCTGGAAAACGGTTTGTTGCCGGCCTCTTTTTTGCCGGGCGACAGCCTGCTGCTGCTCGCGGGGGCCATGATTGCCAAAGGTGTGATGGATTTCGTGCCGACCATGCTGATCCTGACCACCGCCGCCAGCCTCGGTTGCTGGCTGAGCTATCTGCAAGGCCGTTGGCTCGGGAATACCCGTTTGGTGAAAAGCTGGTTGATGCACCTTCCCGCGCAATACCACCAGCGGGCGTGGAACCTGTTTAACCGTCATGGATTGATGGCGCTGCTGGTCGGTCGTTTCCTGGCGTTTGTACGCACCTTGCTGCCAACCATGGCGGGCATCTCTGGCTTGCAGAATGGTCGCTTCCAGCTGTTCAACTGGCTGAGCGGCGCATTGTGGGTCGGCATTGTGGTAGCAATGGGTTATGGCATCAGTCAGGTGCCGTTTATCAAGCGCCACGAAGACCAGGTGATGGCCGTGCTAATGGTGCTGCCAATGGTACTGCTGTGTGTTGGGCTGGCTGGCAGCATTGTGGTGATTTGGAAAAAGCGACGCCAGAAAGTATCTTGATGCTCCACCACTCCATAGGGGCGCAATTTATTGCGCGTGTTTAGAATCACGCGCGATGAATCACGCCGCTACGGTTATGTTGCAGATGGGCGGCAACGGGCGGCCAAAAGACCGCACCCTACAGACCGTACCGACAGAACCTTGACGTTCAAGGCGAGTGAAACGAGTTTATGCGGCGTCAAACGGTAACGTGAGACGCACGCGGCTGGCCTCTTCTCCCGGCGTTACGCCGAAATAGCGTTTAAACTCCCGCGAAAACTGCGAAGGGCTCTCGTAACCCACGCGCACCGCTGCCGCACTGGCTTTCATGCCATCCTGCAACATCATTAATCGCGCCTGATGCAGGCGATAGCGCTTCAGGTATTGCAGCGGCGAGGTTTGCGTTACCGCTTTAAAGTTGTGATGAAATGCCGACACGCTCATGTTGACTTCCGCCGCCAGCATTTCGACGCTCAGGCTTTCTGAGAAATGGTTTTCGATGCGGCGCAACGCGCGCGCAATCTGACTGAACTGTGTCTGACGATTCACCAGCGACAGCAGTGCGCCGCCAATCGGCCCGGTTAGCACATAGTAAATAATCTCACGCACCAGCTGCGGACCCAACACACGCGCGTCACGCGGTTTGTTCATCACATCCAGCAAGCGTTCGGCTGCACAGAGCATCTCCTCGCTCATAAAAGCCGAATGGATGCCCGAGGTATGCAGCTGCGGCTGAAACTGCTCATCATCGCCAATATCCATCAGCAGATCCTGCAGACTGGCCGTATCCACGCTCAGACACATGCCCGCCAGCGGCTCTTCTAACGTTGCTTCGGTTTCACACTCCACCGGCAACGGTACGGTCAGCATCAGATATTTGGTGGCATCGTAGTGGAACACCGTGCTGCCGAGATAGCCGGTTTTACGTCCCTGGAACAGAATCACAATGCCGGGTTGGTACATCATCGGCGTGCGCGGCAGCGTTTCACAGGCATAGATCAGCTTGACGTTATCCACCGCGCACAACGGTTGCCGGGCATCATTCATTAACGCAATCACTCGCTGCGCCAGCTGGCGGCAAAGGGCATCATTCGGCATGGTTTTCTCTCTGGCAGCAAAAATCCAGTGTGCCGCAATGCTGCTTAAAGCTCCACCACTCTGGAGAATCAGGCAAGATTCTGGCAGAAATGACCAGGGCAAAACGGCGGTTTGATTGCCACAATGATCTCCTCGGTTAAGTTTGTTGACTAGACTTAACCACAGCGCTTTTAACGGTAAGTCACTGCGACAGATAAGGAGCAACTATGGCAGAGCAACCCATTATTAAACTGCACGACGGCAATATGATGCCTCAGCTTGGACTCGGCGTATGGCAGGCTAGCATTGAGGATGCCCGCAATGCGATTGTGGAAGCGTTAAAAGTGGGTTATCGCTCCATCGATACCGCCGCTATTTACAAAAACGAGGAAGCAGTCGGGCAGGCGCTGCAGGATACCGACGTGGCGCGTGAAGATATTTTCATTACCACCAAGTTGTGGAATGACGACCAGCAAAACTGGCAGGCGGCGATGGAAACCAGCCTAAAGAAATTGCAGCTGGAGAGCGTCGACCTCTACCTGATGCACTGGCCGTGCCCAGAGAAAGATCACTATGTTGAAGCCTGGAAAGGCTTAATTGAGCTGCAAAAACAGGGCTTAACCAAAAGTATCGGCGTCTGTAATTTCCACGAAGCACACCTCAAACGTTTGATCGATGAGACCGGGGTTTCACCGGTGGTGAATCAGATTGAACTACACCCGATGCTGCAACAGCGCACCCTGCATGCCTGGGATGCAATGCATCACATTCAGACAGAATCCTGGAGTCCGTTGGCGCAAGGCGGTAAAGGCGTGTTCGATCAGGAGATCATCCGCGATTTAGCCAAAAAGTATGGCAAGACCCCGGCGCAGATCGTGATTCGCTGGCATCTGGATAGCGGACTGGTAGTGATCCCTAAATCCGTTACGCCAGAACGCATTCGCGAAAACTTCCAGGTGTTTGATTTCAGGTTGGAAAAAACGGAGATCAGCGAGATTACCAAGCTGGATAGCGGCAATCGTTTGGGGCCAGACCCGGAGAAGTTTAACGGGTAGGATTATGTGGCTCAGTAGCGGTCGCCATGAATGGCGACCCTACGCGTTTGTCGCGGGATTGTAGCGTGCGCATTGATGCGCACTTTTACTTTAAGGAACTGAGTTCACCTGCAACTGCCCTGCCGTACCGCGATCCGCTAACTCCAGCGTCTGGCTGTAGTAGACAAACGGGAAGTGATCCGACGAACTCTGCGGGAAGCTCACCAACAGCTCCACGTCGCCATCAACCCAGACGGTATCTTTCCAGCCACGATCCTCGCCCATCGGTTGCGCGCCGTTGACGTTCTTAATCAATAACATCACACCCTGAATATGCAGCGACTGCGGACGATCGGCGTGGATAATCCAGCGTTCAAAGGTGCCCTGCTGCACGGTGGTATCGATGCGGCTCATATCCCACAGCGCGCCATTAATGCCCGGCGCACTGTCTCCGATGCGGAATTCACGCGTGCGCACCGCGACGCCATCCAGAATCTGATCCGCCAGTAGACGCATCGGCAGATTATCGGTAACCAACGGCAGTAAGCCCGTTGGGCGCAGGCTCAGCACCAGGGTGTTTGCCAGGATGGACGAGGGTTCAAACAGACCGCGCAGGCGATCCATCAGACCGGCGGCGGTACCTGCAGTAATCGACACTTCATCGCCTTGCGACATATCTACCAGCACTTCACGGCGTTCACCCGGTGCCAGTGACAGCGTCTGCACCGCCACCGGAGCGGCGAGGAAGCCTTGATCGCTGGCGATCACCGTGAACGGGCGGTTGTCCGAGAAGCTCAGATCGAACCGGCGCGCGTTGGACGCATTCAGCAAGCGCAAGCGTACCCAGCCGCGAGAAACCTCGATGTACGGGTTCTGTACGCCATTCACCAGCAGGGTGTCGCCGAGGAAACCGCCGTCTGAAGGGGGGTTGTAAACCGGTGTGGCGAAGTTATCCAGACGCTTATCCTGAATAATCAGCGGGAAATCATCGACGCCATAGTGCTTAGGCAACGGCAGCGCTTTGCTGACGTCATCTTCAATCAGCCACATGCCGGCCAGGCCGTTGTAAACATGCGGCGCCATGCGATTTGGCGTATTGGCGTGATACCACAGTGTGGCAGCGCCCTGGCGAATCGGCAGCACTGGCGCCCAGTCTACGCCCGCAGACATCAAACGCGGCGCACCGCCCATTAACGCACCTGGCACTTGCAGCCCGCTGACGGTCATCGCCACCGGTTCGTTGAGGCGGTTACTGTAAATCAGCTTCACATCATCGCCGCTGTACACGCGCACAGTGGGGCCGAGGTACATGCCATTAATACCCCATACCGGCACCTTGTTGCTGTTTCCGCTGAACGACCAATGGCTGCGTTGCAACGTCAAAAACAGCGGCTGACCACGACGCGATTCGATCAATGGTGGAATCGGAAGCGGCACATCGCCTGGCGGTGCCGCAGCATGGGCAGCATAAGGCATGCTGCCTGAAGCCAGCGCAACGCCGGCGGAAAGCTGAATAAACTGACGTCTGCTGCAAGACATAAAACTTCAGACCTTTTGAGCGGGGCGTGAAGACGCCGTGTCCATGTTGTTTTTGTTAGTGGGTTATTGCTGTGATGAGCATGGGGCAGCGGTACTGCCCCAGGTTGGCTAGATTTTACCGTTTTTTTCGCGTTCGGCGACTTCGGCGTTCAATTCTTCCAGCTTAGCAGACATTAATTCGCGACAATGGGTCGCTAACTTGCGTACTGAAGTGGTTTCAAACTGTTTGGTATCGACAGGTGGCAGCATTTCAACAATCACCAGACCGTTGTTCCAGCGGTTGAGTTTCACTTTGTCGTGGGTGTTAGACACCACCACCGGGATGATCGGCACACCAGCGGCCACTGCAGCATGGAAAGCGCCGGTTTTGAACGGCAGCAGACCGCGACCACGGCTGCGCGTGCCTTCCGGGAACATCCAGAAGGAGATTTTCTTTTTGTTGAACTGCGCCACCAGCTCACCGATGGTACCGTGTGCTTTGGCGCGGTTGTCGCGATCAATCAACAGATTGCCGGTTAACCAGTAAAGCTGGCCAAAGAACGGGATCCACAGCAGGCTCTTTTTACCCACGGTAACCGTGGTAGGCTGCACGATCTTCGCTGCGGTGATCATGTCGTAGTTGTTCTGATGGTTAGCGATATAAATCGCGTTGCCGTAACTCTCCGCATCGGCCGGTTTACGCAACTCCACTTTGACGCCAAACACGGTCGACAGGCGACCCAGCATATGACCAAACGTCGCGACGTGACGCGGATTACGCGGTGAAAACAGACACCAGATACTGCCGAAGATACAGACCAAAATCGAATAAACGATAACAATAATCGTACGTAAAATTAGTAACATAGCTTCCTCAAAGTTGGCATTCCATCGCCTGGTCAGTATTATTCTTCGCTACTCGCGTCACTCTTTGGGCGCGCAGGCGCATTCACTTCCACGCTATCAATACGCTGCAAGCCACGCGACACACTACCGCGACGGCCACGATCGGCACGCACCTTCTGTAGGTCTTCATCACGCATAATTAACTTGCGCTTGCCAACATGGATGGTGATGGAACTGCCCGGAGGCAGAATCAGCAACCATTGCAGTTTATCCAGGCCCGCTGCGGCATCTGCGGATGGAATCGAGATAATTTTATTGCCTTTGCCTTTCGACATTTGTGGCAAATCGCCCACCGGGAACATCAACATACGGCCAGCCTGGGTAATCGCCAGCAGCATGTCATCGCCCGAATGCACCGCCATTGGCGTCATCACTTTGGCGTTATCTGGCAACGTCAGCAGCGCTTTACCCGCACGGTTACGTGAAATCAAATCCGCGAAGGTACAGATAAAGCCGTAACCGGCATCCGAAGCCATCAGCAGTTTTTGATCGTCTGGCTCCATCAGCACCTGTTCAAATGCCGCGCCCGGTGGTGGCGTGAGCTTACCGGTTAACGGCTCGCCCTGCCCGCGTGCGGACGGCAATGAAGTCGGATCCAGCGTGTAGCTGCGTCCAGTGGAGTCGATAAACGCCACCGGCTGGTTACTCTTACCGCGTGCTGCGGCCAGGTAGCTGTCACCGGCTTTGTAGCTCAAGCCTGCCGCATCGATATCATGGCCTTTGGCGCTGCGCACCCAGCCCATTTGTGACAGTACGATGGTCACCGGCTCGGCGCTTACCAGCTCGTTTTCGCTCAATGCCTTGGCTTCTTCACGCTCATGCAATGGCGAACGACGATCGTCGCCATAGGTTTGGCTGTCAGCCAGCAACTCTTTCTTCAGCAGGTTACTCATCTTGCGTTCGGATGCCAGAATCGCCTGCAGCTGATCACGCTCTTTTTCCAGTTCCGCTTGCTCACCACGAATTTTCATCTCTTCCAGTTTGGCGAGATGGCGCAGTTTTAATTCCAGGATCGATTCGGCCTGGGTGTCGGTCAGCTCAAAGCGCGACATCAAGACTTGCTTCGGCTCGTCCTCTGTGCGAATGATGTGGATGACTTCATCGATATTGAGGAACGCGACCAACAAGCCTTCCAAAATATGCAGGCGACGCAATACGCGATCCAGGCGGTAATTCAGGCGGCGCGTCACGGTATCACGGCGATACACCAGCCACTCAGACAGAATTTCCAGCAGGTTTTTCACCGCCGGGCGGTTATCCAGCCCGATCATATTCAGATTAACGCGATAGCTTTTTTCCAGATCGGTGGTGGCAAACAGGTGGTTCATCACCTGCTCCAGATCAACACGATTGGAACGCGGCACGATGACCAGACGCGTTGGGTTCTCGTGATCGGATTCATCACGCAGGTCTTCTACCATCGGCAGCTTTTTGTTACGCATCTGCGCAGCAATCTGCTCCAGCACGCGTGCACCGGATACCTGGTGCGGCAGTGCGGTGATCACCACATCGCCATCTTCCTTTTTCCACACCGCGCGCTGGCGAATCGATCCGCGACCGTTCTGGTAAATCTTACGAATTTCGTCGCGTGGCGTGATGATCTCCGCTTCGGTCGGATAATCCGGGCCTTGCACAATATCCAGCAGCTCATCAAGCGTGGTATTGGGTTTATCAATCAGGCGCACGGCGGCTTCCGCCACTTCCCGCAGGTTGTGCGGAGGAATGTCAGTGGCCATGCCCACCGCGATGCCGGTGGTGCCGTTGAGCAGGATGTTCGGCAGACGCGCCGGCAACATTTTCGGCTCCTGCATGGTGCCATCGAAGTTGGGAATGTAATCGACCGTTCCCTGCCCCAGTTCACCCAGCAGGACTTCCGCATATTTCGACAGACGCGATTCGGTGTAACGCATCGCGGCGAAGGATTTGGGGTCATCCGGTGCGCCCCAGTTGCCTTGCCCGTCCACCAGCGGATAACGATAGGAGAAGGGCTGCGCCATCAACACCATCGCTTCATAGCAGGCGCTGTCGCCGTGCGGATGGTATTTACCTAATACGTCACCCACGGTACGCGCCGATTTCTTGAATTTGGCACTCGCGTTGAGGCCCAACTCTGACATCGCATACACGATACGGCGCTGCACTGGCTTGAGGCCATCACCGATATACGGCAGTGCGCGGTCCATGATCACGTACATGGAGTAATTCAGGTACGCGTTTTCCGTAAACTTGTGCAGGGCAAGACGCTCTGCACCATCCTGCGTCAATTCGCTCATTAAGCTCGCATCCTCACTTCGTGGCCCGCAACGGCGGGACATCCGGCGGTCATTTGGCGAGGATAGTACCTTATTCGTGCGAGTTAGTCACAGGGAAGCCAGTGGTGGAGAAGAGAAACCTGTGAGTTTAAATAACGTGACATTGGTTAGAAAAATAAAAAGGAATGAGAGCAGCATCACAATTAATATCCGTAATAAATTGTGAGCAGGATCGCAATTAAATATCTCACATGAGAAGCGTATTAATACTGTCCGCATCCATGGACAACATTTAGTATTGTTGCTTACGCCATCCTTTTCTAAATTTACACTCAACAAAAAAAATTTTTTGCGCTCCTGATTTCTGGCACCAAATAAATATATCGAGGAAATAATCTTAAAAACGATTAGCCAAAATAAAGGGTGACCGAATGCAAATACTGACTTCGCGACAACACCGTTTAGTCAAAATGCTGTTGCAACACGCTGCACCGCAGCCGACCAAAGCGTTAGCTTTACAACTTGGCGTGTCAGAGAAAACCATTCAACGCGATTTGCAGTGGCTGGAGAGCTGGCTAAGTGGATGGTCAATGGTGCTGGAAAAGACGCCGGGACGCGGCGTACGTCTGCGGGTTGATGACATTCAGCAACGCTTGCAGCTGGAGCAGCAGTTAAACGGCGATGAGAGCAGCGCCGATGCGCTGGGGCAAAACAGCCGCAGAGTGAAGATTGCCTCACAGCTGTTGAGCGATGCGCCACGCGCCACCTCCATCAGCAAGCTGTCAGAGCGCTATTTTATCAGCCACGCTTCGATCGTGAATGATCTGAAAGTGATCGAGGAGTGGCTGCAACCTTTGGGGCTAACGCTGCAGCGCGGGCCTGGCGGTACGCACATCGAAGGGGATGAACACACGCTGCGTCAGGCAATGGTGTCACTGATTAATGACGTGATGCAGCAAAATGTCGCCGGAACGCCGCTGCTACCCCGGCTCGATCCCGGTAGCCAGCAAGCGTTGGTGCATTATTTTGGCGATGAGGATGTGGCTTTTGTGCAGGCGCTGCTACAGCAGATGGAGCAGCAGCTGAGTTACCCACTGGGCGATGCCTGGTACCTGAATCTCTGCACGCATATTCTGATCATGATGCATCGTATGGCGCAGGGCAACGCGCTCGCCCTTGCTACCTCAACCACCGCGCAGGATCTCGACCAGCGCATCCTGATTATCGCGCAGCAGATGGTGGTGCAGATTGAGCAGCGGATGTGCTGCGCGCTGCCTAAAGATGAAGTCGGATTTATTTATCAATATATCGTTTCATCCGGCATTGTGGTGGAAGAGCGTGGGGATAATGCCCCGGTGCATAATCAGTTTTCCACCGCAGAGTCCGTAAAAATAACCTGTGAATTAATTGATCGGTTTTCCGCTTTTATTCAGCAAGATTTAGCACAGGACCGGTTATTATTCGACGGACTGCTGGTACATATAAAGCCATTATTAAATCGACTCAAATATCATATTCACATTCGTAATCCCCTGCTGGAGGATATTCAGCAGGAAATGAAGGGAATATTTTCCCTGACCCAACAGGCGATGCAATTAACCGCCCGGACGCATGCCCTTTCGCCCGTGGCAGATGATGAAATCGGCTACCTCTGCGTACATTTCCAGGCAGCGCTGGAGCGGCAAATTGCCCATAAACGCATTCTGGTGGTGTGCTCCAGCGGCGTGGGGACCTCTCATCTACTGAAAAGCCGTATTTTGCGTGCCTTCCCAGACTGGGAAATTGCCGGCGTGGTCTCTGCCAGTAATCACGCGGCGTTTTGCCAGAACCAAACGGTGGATTTAGTGATTACCACGATTCATCTCGACGCCGGCGCGATTCCGGCGGTGTATGTCAGTGCATTTTTTAACGATGACGATATTCGGCGAGTGACTGACGCCATGATTGGCAGCCAGCTGCCGGACGGCGCGCCCTGCGCCTTGGCTGAACATTAATTGAATGAGGTAGCACCCATGGATATTTCCCGCATTCTCACGCCACGCCGCGTTAATCTGGCGCTGACCGCGACCACTAAAGAAGAGGTGATTAATGAACTCACCGATTTGTTGTATCAGGACGGTGCCATCACCGATCGTGCAGCCTTTATTGAAGACGTCTGGCTGCGTGAGGCCGAAGGGTCGACCGGTTTTGAAAACCACGTCGCCATTCCGCACGGCAAATCTTCTGCGGTTCTCCACACCACGCTCGCCATTGGTCGTACCCAACAGGATATCCCGTGGGAAACGCTTGATGGCAGCCAGGTGCGCTGCATCATCCTGTTCGCTGTGCGACTGGAAGATCAGAACACCACCCATATTCGCCTGTTGTCGCAGGTGGCCAGCGCGCTGGCCGATGATGAGGTGATAGCCCAATTGCTGGTGGAAAACGACCCCAGCAATATCATCCGGCTGTTTAGTCAGTACGCCGAAACCGACCTCTGTTAACACCCAACTCTCTGAGGTGACACATGAATATTGTCTGTGTAGCGGCCTGCACGGCAGGCATCGCGCATACCTATATTGCGCGCGAAAAACTGATTAAAGGGGCTCACGCGCTGGGCCACACCATCCACGTCGAAACCCAAGGCACCATTGGTACTGAAACGGCGCTGACGCGTGAAGACATTGACGCCGCTGATGTGGTGATCCTCGCCATTGACGTGAAGATCAAAGGCGAAGAACGCTTCCAGGGCAAACCCATCGTACGAGTGAAAACCGAAGTGGTGATTAAGTCACCGGTGAAATTCCTCGAAAAAGTGGCGGATTCACTGGCGCGTGCCTGAGGAGATCCACCATGAACGAGAACAAACGTCAGTATGGCCAGGAGATCAAAGGCCACTTGCTCACCGGGATTTCGTGGATGATCCCGCTGATCGTCGCCGCCGGGATCTGTATCGCGCTCGGCCAGGTGATCGGCGGCCCGGATGTTGGTAAGCATCCTGGCACTATCGCCTGGATGTTGAACCAGATCGGCGGCTGGGGCATGGGGCTGATCGTGCCGTTGATCAGTGCGGCGATCGCCTACTCAATTGCCGATCGACCCGGCTTTGCACCCGGTTTAATTGTCGGCTTTATTTGCGGCCAGATTGGTACGGGTTTTATCGGCGGTATGCTGGGCGGCTTCCTCGTCGGTTACACCGTGCTGCTGCTGCGCCGCACGATCAAGCTGCCGCAGTCGATGCAGGGGTTGATGCCGATTATGGTGCTGCCGGTGCTGAGCACCATCATCGCCGGGTTGTTGATGATGACCTTTATCGGTCAGCCGATTGTCTGGCTACAGAAGGCGCTGATTCACTTGCTGGAATCCATGCAGGGCGGATCAAAATTTGTGCTGGGCGCGGTATTGGGCGCGATGGCGACCTTTGACTTCGGCGGCCCCATCAATAAAACCATGTCGCTGTTCGCCGACGGCATGTTGGTTGATGGCATCTACGGCCCGGAAGCGGTGAAGTTTGTCGGCTCGATGATCCCACCGTTTGGTATCACGCTGTCGTATCTGCTGACACGTCATAAGTACACCAAAGCGGAAAAAGAGGCGTTGAAGGCCGCCTTCCCGATGGGCATCTGCATGATTACCGAAGGCGTGATCCCGATTGCTGCACGTGACCTGCTGCGCGTGGTCGCCAGCTGTGTGGTGGCCTCTGCCATCGCCGGGGGCCTGATCATGGTGTGGGGCGTAGAAGCGCCAGTGCCGCACGGTGGGATGTTTGTGGTGCCACTGTTCACCAAACCCCTGATGTTCTGTCTGGCACTGGGTATCGGTACGGCTGTGTGTGGCGTGATGCTGTCGCTGATGAAAAAACCGGTGACGCAGGCCGATGAAGAGTTCGATGACGTGGAAGCCCCCGGCGTCCGCGATGAAGAGATCAAATTCACACTGGAATAAGGAGCCACCATGTTTGCCATGATGAATGACCTGATTCAGGCCGCCGCCAAACAGCAGTACGCAGTCCTGGCGATCAACTGCTTTAACCTTGAAACCGCACGTGCGGCGATTCTAGCCGCGGAACAGCAGCGCGCCCCGCTGATCCTCAATGTGTATCAGGGGCACAGTACGCATTTTCCACCCGCAGTGGCCGTGCCATTAGTACAGGCGCTGGCCGGTGCCGCAACCGTGCCGGTGGCGCTGGCACTGGATCACGGCAAAGCCTTCCCTCTGATCGGCCAGGCGTTTCGCGCCGGGTTTACCGGGCTGATGATCGATGCCTCTGCCGATCCGCTGGCTGAGAACATTCGCCAGACTGCGGCAGTGGTGAAGATGGCGCACACGGCGGGCGTCTGTGTTGAAGGTGAGTTGGGCCACATTGCGGATGCACCCACTTACGAGCTGGCGGATGCCTCGGTGAAGATGACGCAGGTTGCGGATGTGCTGCCGTTTATCGAGCAGACCGAGATTGATTTGCTGGCAATTTCCGTCGGCACCGCGCATGGCCTTTATCCTGCCGGAGTGAAGCCGAAGATCGATTTCCAGCGTTTGCAGGAGCTGCATGCGGTTTCCACACGCCCCTTGGCGCTGCACGGCGGATCGGGTACGCCGGCCGAAGATATTCGCCGTGTCAGTCAATATGGCGTGGCCAAAATTAACGTGGGCGCGGCGGTATTTGATGCCGGTAAAAATGCCGTTGAACAGGCGCTCAAGCAGCATCCACACGCGGAGCTGGCCGATTTGCTCGGGCTAATGGAATCAGCCTGCCGCGAGGTGGTGATTGAGTATTTGAGCTGGTCGGGATCGGCTGGCAAGGCGTAATACGCGCGTCTGGTCGCCATAAATGGCGACCCTACAGGGTAATGACTCTGCCCGTAGGGTGCGCATATGCGCACCGGTTAAACAGGCGCACGTCATTAACGCAGTGAGACGCATCAAAATTTAAATACCACTTTTCTATATCCATCATCGGGTCGGCGCGCGCGTCGGCTCTGGTAAAACTCACGTTAAGGAAATATTAACATGTTGATTTCAATGAAAGAAATGTTGTCACCGGCTCGTGAACATCGCTTTGCTATTGGCGCATTCAACGTGGCAGACAGCTGCTTTATCCGCGCAGTGGTAGAAGAAGCCGAAGCCACTAACACCCCGGCAATCATCTCGATTCACCCAAGCGAGCTGGAGTTTGTCACCGATGAATTCTTTGGCTATGTGCGTGAACGCACGTTGAAAAGCCGCGTGCCCTTCACTATCCACCTCGACCACGGCGCATCGATTGCCCAGGTGCTGCGGGCAATCCAATGCGGCTTCACCTCCGTGATGATTGATGGCTCATTGCTGCCTTATGAAGAGAACGTGGCGCTGACCAAAGAGGTAGTGAAACTGGCGCACTCGGTGGGGGTTTCGGTGGAAGGTGAACTCGGCACCATTGGCGATACCGGTACCACGGTGGAGGGCGGCGTAAGTAAAGTGATCTACACCGAACCGGCGCAGGCAGAAGATTTTGTGCAGCGCACCGGCGTCGATACGCTGGCGGTGGCCATCGGTACCGCGCACGGTATCTATCCGAAAGACATGAAGCCAGAGTTGCAGATGCATATCCTGAAAGATATTTCGCAGCGTGTGACCATTCCACTGGTGTTGCATGGCGGTTCAGCCAACCCGGATGCAGAGATTGCCGAAGCGGTGACGCTGGGCGTGGGTAAAATCAATATCTCCAGCGATATGAAATACGCTTACTTCGCCAAACTGCGTGAGATTCTGGCGCGCGAAACCTGGTGGGATCCCAACATGATTTACCCGGACGCGATTGCTGCCGCCAAAGCGGTGATTCGCTACAAGATGAATCTGTTTGGTGGCTTGGGGAAAGCGGGGCTGTATCGTTAAATGTCCTGGTGCGCATAAATGCGCACCCTACATTTATGGTCGCGATTTCTGGCATAGTGCTCGCCAGTTTAGCGCTTTCGGTCGCCATAAATAGCAACCCTACGACGGTCGAGCACGGTTTTTGTAGGGTCGCCATTTATGGCGACCTCGTTGTTTACTTGATCACACCCAACCACTGCTGCGCAATCTGCGCATATTCACCGGTCGCGGTGCTGAGATGCAGCCACTGATCGACATACAGCTTCCAGCTCATATCATCACGCGGGATCATATAAGCCTTCTCACCATACTGCATGGGCTTGTCCGGATTGATGGCGCACAGCGTCGGATAGTGCTTCATCTGGAACAGGGCTTCTGACGCATCGGTGATCATCACATCGGCTTTTTTATCCACCAGCTGCTGGAAAATGCCCACGTTGTCGGCCAGTTGCAGCGTCGAGTGTGGCAAATGGCTGTGCACAAAGGCTTCATTGGTGCCGCCAGCCGGTTCAATCACGCGGACGCTGGGTTGGTTAATCTGCTCAACGGTCTGGTATTTGTCTTTGTCATCGCAGCGTACCAGCGGGATTTTTCCATCCACACCCAACGGTTCGGCGAACCAGGCAATCTGCTGGCGCTTCAGCGTGACGGACACCCCACCGAGGGCGATATCGCACTGCTTCGCGACAAAATCGTCGCTCATGGTTTTCCACGTGGTGGGCACCCACTGCACTTTGGCCCCTAAGCTTGCTGCCAGTGACTGCGCCATGCTGATATCCAGCCCTTCATACTGACCGTCGCTGCGCAGATAGCTATAGGGTTTGTAGTCACCGGTGGTACAGACTTTCAGGGTTTTACTGCTACGAATTTCATCGAGGTGAGACTGCGCCGAAGCCGTGCCTGTCACCAGAAGTAATGCACTCAGTATCGCGGTTTTCATGGATTCTTCTTTATTGTGTTGATGTTGGTTTGCCTGCGGATTGTTTCATGAAGCGCCGCATTATTGCTTTATTAGCAAAAGTCTTGTGATCAATCACGCATTTTTCTGCTTCGCCTGCGCGCGTAGAGTGTGCGCCATTAACGAATAACGGAGCGAATCATCCATGAGCAATATTTTAATTATCGATGGCGGTAAAACCTTCGCCCACTCAAAAGGCGAGCTGAACCACACGCTGACGGACGTCGCCGCCAGCCAGTTGCGTGACCTCGGCCATAACGTTGTGGTGACGGTGGCTGACAGCGATTACAACGTGGCAGAAGAAGTGCAGAAATATCTCGACAGTGACGTGGTGATCTACCAGATGCCAGGCTGGTGGATGGGCGAACCCTGGACCGTGAAAAAGTACATCGATGATGTGTTTACCGAAGGCCACGGCGCACTGTATGCCAGCGATGGCCGCAGCCGCAGCGATGCCAGTAAAAAATACGGCTCAGGCGGCCTGATTCAGGGCAAAAAATATATGCTGTCGCTGACCTGGAACGCCCCGCTGGAAGCCTTTACCGATCCCGAGCAGTTCTTTGAAGGTGTCGGCGTTGACGGCCTGTACCTGCACTTCCACAAAGCCAATCAGTTCCTCGGTATGGAAGGCCTGCCCACCTTTATCTGTAACGATGTGATCAAAATGCCAGACGTGCCACGCGATATTGAGCGTTATCGGACTCATCTCAGCCAAATCTTTGCTTAACTTTAAGCACACCGGGAAAAGAGGAAGCGCTATGTTAACTGTCGTTGCAGAGATTTGTATCAAGCCAGGCCGTCGTCATGTGGTGCTGGAAGCCATCAACAAACTGATCCCTACCGTGCTGGAAGAGGAAGGTTGCCATCAGTACGATGCGCTGGTCGATCACCAGGCGCAGGTGCCGTGGAAGCACAATTCACCGGACTCGATCTTTATGCTGGAACAGTGGGAATCGTTGCGCCATCTGGAGCAACATCAACAGATGCCGCATATGGATGCGCATCGCGCCCTGATTAAAGATGATGTGGTGGATGTGAAGATCCTGGTGCTGGAGCCGGTTCGCTGATCCGCTCGCGCCTCTGCCCTGGCAGAGGCTTTTTTATTACAGCAGTTGGTTTTGCTCAATCTTCTCGCGCAGAAAATCAAGAAAGCAGGTAATGCGTGAAGTGAGAGACTGATTACGGTAATACACCGCATGGATCGGCAGACGCAACTCACGCGTGTCACTCTCCAGTACCTGCACCAAATCACCGCGCGCACGATCCTCACGGGTGACAAAATCGGATAAGCGCGCAATGCCCTGCCCCGCTAACGCCAGTTGTCTCAGCGTCTCTCCGCTGGAAGCTAACAGCGTGGGTTTGACCTGTAAAAACTCCCCCTCCCGCTGCCACACCGGCCAGACATTGTGCGCATCTAACTGACTAAAGCCGAGCCGCTGGTGGGCAGACAGTGCCTCCACATTGACCGGCGTGCCGTGATGTTGCAGATAACCTGGGCTGGCCACTAAACGCGTCGCACTGCTGCCCAGCACGCGGGCGCGCAGCGTCGAATCACGCAGTTCCCCAACGCGAATCGCAATATCGGTCTGCTGTTCCAGCAGATCGATCATGATGTCGTCAGTGTTTAACTCCAACTGGATTTGCGGAAAACGCTGCCGAAACTCCGCCACCAGCGGCACAATCACATGCAGCATAAAGGGAGCGTTAGCATTCACCCGCAAGCGGCCAGAAGGGATATCGCGGCGTTGGGCAATCTGCTCTTCTGCCAGCTCCACCGATGAGAGGATCTGCCGCGCATGATCGAGGAAGATCAGCCCCTCCTCAGTCAGCGCCAGCCGCCGGGTGGTGCGATGCAGTAAGGTGGTTTGCAGCTTGGATTCCAGGCGGCTGAGCGCCCGACTGATGCCAGAACTGGTTTGTTCGAGATGATCGGCGGCTGCGGTGATCGATCCCGTATCCACCACCGCCACCCAGGCGCGTAACTCTTCCAGCGTGATTTTCAAAATTCCTGTCCTCAGAGCTATACCCAGCTTGGCATGCGCAACATTTGTCTGCGGCAGCATAGCACAATGCTTCGACTGCCACGGCCAGCGACGGGTTAAACACGGAGGACAGGCTCAACGTAAAACAGAAACAGCGGGAATGGACTGGCGATTGAAGCGTCCGCCCACAGCACGTTCAAGCTGTGCCGCCAACTGCAACAGTGCGCCATCATTTTCCTGACGCGTCTGGAAATGCATGCCAAGAGGAATACCGGATTCCTGCCAGGCCAAAGGAATCGAGATACCCGGCGTGCCCGTCAAGCTGGCCAACGGTGTGTAGGAGAACAATTCCCATAAGCCATAAAACCAGTCCAGAACATCTGGGTTGTCACTCAGAGTCAGATAACGTTTGTCTCCCAGCAAAGGTGTGGGGCCGGAGAAAGTAGGGGTCAAAATCATGTCCCACTCCTGATAAAACTGGCCAAGTTTGCGTGATGTGGTGTTGAACACATCCTGCATCAGCCAGCGCTGGTGGTAGGACATCTCGCGCCCTTTCTGCCAGATTTTGATGTTGATGGGCTCAAACTGATCCTCTGGCGGGGCTTGCAGACCTCTTTTCTCCAGCAAACGCTGAATAGATTCTGCGAAGTTGCTGATATAGCAGGTCGTTTGCGCCTCAAATGCAGCGGCAAAATCGATGTCAGGCGTCACCCACTCCACCTGATGCCCTAGCTCCTGCAATAGCCGCACCGTTTGTTCTAACTGCTGCACAAAGTGTGGAGCAGCATGATAATCGCCCCACTGATGTGAGACGGCAATTTTCAGCGGGGCGGGATCGCGCTGAATCAGGTCACCATAAGGGATATCGGGCTGCCAGTAAGGCATAAACTCACCGGGCGCGCCGCCACGGCAGCGGTCAATAAACAGCGCGGAGTCACGCACCGAGCGGCTTACGCAGCCCTGTGTCGACACATAGCCAGTTATATCTGACAGACCCGGCGCGATGGAAAACACCCCGCGCGTGCTTTTCAAACCAATCAAGCCATGTGAACCTGCCGGAATGCGAATCGATCCCCCGCCGTCAGTCGCATGCGCTAACGGCAACACACCTGCCGCCACGGATGACGCCGCTCCCGCCGAGGAACCAAAGGTGGTGTAATCGGTATTCCACGGGTTACGAACAACATAGATATCGGGATTTTCTGCCGAACCCGCCACACCAAACTCAGGCGTTGCTGAACGGCCAATCAGGTTCAACCCTGCGGCACGAATTTTTTCGGTGAGAAACGCATCCTCAGTTGCGCGGTTGCCCTGCATAAATTTCGAGCCCTGCTCTTGCAGCCGCCCTTTCAGCGTGGGGCCAAGATCTTTGATCAACATTGGCACGCCGCAAAACGGGCCATCAAGGTTCGTATTGTCGGCAGGATGGGCGATGGCATCATCAAACATCTCAACCACGGAACTGATGTGCGGATTCACTTTTTCGACGGCCGCTTTGGCCTGTGAAGCCAGCTCCTGTGCAGATACCTCGCCGCGTTTGACCAGGATGGCCAAGTCAGTGGCATCACAATCGACCCACTCTTCCCAACTCATGATGGTATTCATGTTGTTAGCTCCTTTCGCGTCTCTTAATCAGGTTTTCACCGTCACGGGGGTGGCATGACGCTGGCGTTCACGAATCAACAGCACCGAAGCAATACACAAGAGATTGGCGGCAATCAGGTAGTAACCCGGTGACACCGGATTGCCCGTGGCCTTAATCAGCCAGGAGAAGATGATTTGTGCCGTACCGCCAAACAGCGTAATGCCAAAGGCATAAGCGATGGAGAAACCGGTAGAACGCACATAGCGTGGGAAGTTTTCACACAGCACCACCAACACGCCAGAACCACTGATGCACTGCAAGGCGGCGAACACCGCAATCACACTGAAAAATACCGTATCGCTTCGCCAGGTGTTGATGAGTTCCAGACCCGGGAGCAGCAAGATGAGCAGTAACACGCGCGGCGCGATGATGGTGATCTTGCGGCCAAAGCGATCGGCCATCCAGCCGCCAACCAGCGAGAAAATCACCACGCACACGCCTATCAACATGGTCGAGGCCATTGCCGTGCTGGAGGCAAAGTGCAACTCATTCAGCGCGTATGTGGTCATGTAATTGAGAAAATATTGGGTGATGGTGCTGCCTGACAGCATGAAGATACCGAGCAGGATCAAGCCACGATAATTTTTAACGACTTCAGACAGCAGGCTACCCGTGGTCTTGGTCACTGCGGTGTTGTCGCTGTTAAAGGTTTCGCGCAGATTGCGGCGCAGATAGAGCGCGATAGGCAGAATAATCAAACCAAAGGCGAAGGGAATGCGCCAGCCCCAACTGGCCAGTTGTTCCGGCGTCAGCAGTTGTGTCAGCAGATAGCCAATCAACCCAGCGGTAATGCCCGCGAGGCCCTGCGCCACAATCTGCCAGCTGGCGAAAAAGGCGCGCTTGCCGTGCGGTGCCGCTTCCATAATAAAGGTGGTCGCTGGGCCCGCTTCTCCGCCCCATGCCAGCCCCTGCAGCAGGCGCACCAGAACCAGTAAAATCGGTGCGGCAACCCCAAGCGTTTCATAGCCCGGCAGAATAACCAATCCCCCGGTGCCGATCGTCATAAATACCATGGTCAGCAACATCGCGGGTTTACGCCCCACGCGGTCTGCGTAGCTGCCAATAAAGATCGCCCCCAGTGGCCGCACCACAAAACCGATGCCGAAGATGGAAACGGATAATAGCAAACTCAAAAAGGGATCGTGTGAAGGGAAAAACGCATTGCCAATTAACACAGCAAATGTCGCGTAGGCACTGAAATCAAAAAACTCGACCGCCGCACCCAGCACGACGGCCAACACTTCTTTTGGCGTTGCTCTTTTTTCACCCGTGTGGGTTTGAATATGATTCGACATTTCAGGCCATCCTCAATGTTGTACTCAAGCCAGCCACCAGAATTCCTTTGAGAACAAATTATCTCGCTCCCAAATGAAAGAATATTAATTACGGTCAGTAGGATGTGATGAGGTATTAACGTCGTCCTGTGCCATCACGGTTAATGCTTTAGGACTCATCTTGGTTACAGAGATATAACAAAGCGCAGAGGGCGCCACTATCACCAATCTGCGCTTTTAGTGTCTACTAAATGTGAGCACTGTTGCGGCTCTCTCATGCATAAGCAAAAAGTATCATAAACGCCATCCCTATGATTTATAGTATTTTCCAATCAACCCCTTCTGCAACACCGCTTTATCTGGCATCAGAAAAAAAACCATTACGGCACTAAATGTGTGCACCAGATCAATATTCGACATTATTGGTGCAGAAAAAACAAAATCTATAGCGTTGATAAAAAACCATTTTTCTTATTTGAGAGCTAATGAAATGACATTTGCACAATAACAACGCCAGTGCGCCTGATTATGGAGCACCGCAAAGTGAATAAGAGGGAATATGCAGCTCAGAGCACTGAAATATTTTAGTCAAGTGGCGAAGTCAGCCTCACTCCGCGAAGCTGCCGATAAGCTGTTTGTCACCCCCACAGCGGTGACACGACAGATTGAATTACTGGAACATCATTATGGTGCCTCACTGATTGAGCGCAGCCCACGCGGAATAAAACTGACGCGTGAAGGGGAATACCTGGCGCAAGCCGTGCAGGCAACGCTGCGGGAATTAGAAGGGGTGAAAGAGAAAATCGCTTCATCACAAAGCATCGTGTCTGGCTGTATTCGCATCTGTTCAGCTGAAAGCCTGATTGCGCCTTTTATTGCTCCTACGATTAATGACTTCCAGCGGCTACATCCCGGCGTCTGTTTCGATATTGACGTCGGCAGTGCACCGCATATTGCCGAGGCGTTAATTACCGATAAAGCGGACGTTGCCCTGACTTTTTACATGCCCGTCAGTGCCGAATTGCAGGTGACGCACTCCTGTTCGCTCAAACACAAGATATTGATGGCACCCAGCCATCGTCTTTCCAGTAAGAACGTGCTGACACTGCGGGACATCGCACAACATCCTCTCGCCATTCCGCCCTCGAATTTTTCCGTCAGGCAGTTGCTGGAGTCGGCAGCCAAGCGAGAAAATCTGGTTTTGGATATGCGCTTCGTGACCAATTCGATTGAAGTACAGAAACGACTGGCGATGTTGGGTATGGCCCTGCTGATATTACCGCAGCTCAATGTGGGCGATATCAGCGATCAGGAAAAGCTCATCGCGGTCGCGCTGAGTGATAGCGTAATGGGAACGGTAAAAGTGGATCTGGGCTTGCCAAGACAGCGCACGCTATCAATGGCGACAAAGATTTTTCATGAGATGCTGGCGAAGCGGATTAATGCACAAAACGCTTAACAGGCGCTTGCCATCATGGTGATGGCAAGCGCACAGCAATTAAGCTTCCAGGTCGGCGAGGTCGCCTTTTTCCTGCAGCCAGTTACGACGATCTTCCGAACGTTTCTTCGCCAGCAGCATGTCCATGACACGCAGCGTTTGCTCTACATCGTCATCGCTGACCGTCAGTTGGACTAACCGGCGCGTGTTGGGATCGAGTGTGGTTTCACGCAGCTGCAACGGGTTCATTTCACCCAGACCTTTGAAGCGCTGAACGTTAGGCTTGCCCTTTTTACGCTTCAGCTGCTCCAGCACGCCCTCTTTCTCATCTTCATCCAGTGCGTAAAAGACTTCCTTACCGAGATCGATGCGATACAGCGGCGGCATGGCGACGTAAACGTGACCATGTTGTACCAGCGTACGGAAGTGCTTCACAAACAGCGCGCACAACAAGGTGGCAATATGCAGGCCATCGGAGTCCGCATCCGCAAGAATACAGATCTTGCCGTAACGCAGTTGGCTCAGATCTTCACTGTCTGGATCGATACCGATCGCCACAGAAATATCGTGCACTTCCTGCGATGCCAGCACTTCATCGGACGACACTTCCCAGGTATTCAGGATCTTACCTTTGAGCGGCATGATCGCCTGATATTCACGATCGCGCGCCTGTTTGGCCGACCCACCCGCGGAGTCCCCTTCCACCAGGAACAGTTCGGTTCGGTTCAAATCCTGCGCGGTACAGTCCGCCAGTTTGCCAGGCAGCGCTGGGCCGCTGGTCAGCTTTTTACGCACCACTTTCTTGGCGGCGCGCATACGGCGCTGTGCGCTGGAGATCGCCAGCTCGGCCAGCATTTCTGCAGCCTGTACGTTTTGGTTCAGCCAAAGGCTGAAGGCATCTTTAACCACCGCAGAAACAAAGGCCGCGCACTGGCGTGAAGACAGGCGCTCTTTGGTCTGACCGGCAAACTGCGGGTCCTGCATTTTCACCGACAAGACGTAGGCACATCGATCCCAGATATCTTCCGCCGACAGTTTCACACCGCGTGGCAGAATGTTGCGGAATTCGCAGAACTCGCGCATCGCATCCAGCAGGCCCTGGCGTAAACCATTAACGTGGGTACCGCCTTGCATGGTGGGGATCAGGTTGACGTAGCTTTCCGTCAGCAGTTCACCACCTTCCGGCAGCCACAGCAGCGCCCAATCCACCGCTTCCACATCACCGGCAAAGCTACCGACAAAAGGCTTCTCTGGCAGCGTGGGCAGACCGTTGACCGCTTCGCCCAAATAATCGGTGAGGCCATCCTGGTAGAGCCAGGTCTGCTCGGTATCGTTGACTTTATCTTTGAAGACAATTTCCACGCCCGGACAGAGCACGGCTTTGGCTTTCAGCACATGTGTCAGACGAGAAACGGAAAAGCGTGGGCTGTCGAAGAAACTTTCATCTGGCCAGAAATGGACACGCGTGCCGGTGTTGCGCTTGCCTACCGTACCGGTAACGGTGAGATCCTGCACTTTATCGCCATTTTCAAAGGCGATGTCATACACTTCGCCATTACGACGCACCGTGACTTCTACGCGTTTTGACAGGGCGTTCACCACCGAGATCCCTACGCCGTGCAGGCCGCCTGAGAACTGGTAGTTTTTGTTGGAGAATTTACCGCCCGCATGTAAACGGCAGAGGATCAGCTCAACGGCGGGTACGCCTTCTTCTGGGTGGATATCCACCGGCATGCCACGGCCGTCGTCGATCACTTCCAGCGACTGGTCAGCATGAAGAATCACTTCCACGCGTTTAGCGTGACCGGCCAGAGCCTCATCGACGCTGTTATCGATCACTTCTTGTCCTAAATGGTTAGGACGCGTGGTATCGGTGTACATCCCCGGACGACGACGCACCGGTTCAAGGCCGGTTAAGACCTCAATCGCATCGGCATTATAGCTTGATTGGCTCATCGTAACTGTCTGATTAGCAATATGAAAATGGGCCCATCCCGCAGCAATCAGGGAGCATTTAATCCCAGGAAATCAATCATCTGCGCAAAATGGCGTTCGAATCCGATATAGGCATGATTGCCGCCTTCTTCGACCGTCTGGCGGCACGCGCTGTAATATTCCAGCGCCTGGCGGTAGTCGAGCACTTCATCGCCAGTTTGTTGCAGCAACCAGAGTAAATCGGGCGCTTCAAGCGGGTCAATCTGCATCACTTTCAGATCGTAAATGTGGCGAGACTCTAACACATATTGCTGGCCAGTGTAGGGATTCCGGTTTTCGCCGAGATAATCCACCAGCAGTTCAAACGGCCGCACGGCAGGATTGACCACCACCGCAGGCAGCATAAAACATTGCGACAGCCAGGTGGCGAAGTAACCGCCGAGAGAGGATCCCACTAAACCCAGCGGTTCACCTGCATACTGCATCACCAACTCTTCCAGCATGCTGGCTGCTTCTGCCGGAAACGTGGGCAGTTGCGGCACCAGCACATTGAGGTGGGGATGGTGCTCATGTACCCACTGTTGCAGTTGCGTGGCTTTAGCCGATTGCGGTGAACTGTTGAATCCATGCAGATAGATCAGCGCCGCCATCGTTTAGTAGCCCTCGGAATCAAGGTCAGGGCGGAACATATCACTTTGCAGACGGTTCACTTCGGTTTCCAGCACGCCATCCGCTTTCAGCGTTAACCAGCGCCAGCCAGGCGCCACATTATCAATGGTAAAGCTGGTGCAATGCGGTTTGAACTGCACACAGGTCGACGGCGAAGCCAGTACACGGCGACCATGCCAGTCGAGATCCAGTTCCTGATGAATGTGACCACAAACCAGGTTGCGTGCTCGCGGGAAGTGTTGCAACACCGCTTCTAACTGATGCGGATTGCGCAGGCTATGTTGATCCAGCCAGGTACATCCTGATGCCACCGGATGATGGTGCAGCAGCACCAGCGTGTGACGCTCAGGATGTTTGCGCAGCGCGTTGTCCAGCCATTCCAGTTGGTATTCACTCAGCATGCCATGCGGTACGCCAAACACCTGGCTATCCAGCAACACCAACTGCCAGTGTTCCCCCAGCAAAACATGTTTGTCAGAGGCGATACCCGCTTCGGCCAGCGTATCGACCATGGCAGGTTGAAAATCGTGATTTCCCGGCAGCCAGACGCACGGCTTCGGCAGGCGTGTAATACCCGCTACGAAGTGTTGATAAGCTTCGACGGTGTGATCCTGGGCGAGATCGCCAGTGGCGATAATCAGATCGTAATCGTGCTGTTGCGCCGTGATGGCGTCCAGCACCGCATCAAAACTCGACCAGGTATTTACCCCAAGCAGCGATTGATGTTTTCCTGCAAAAAGATGGGTATCCGTGATTTGTAAAATCCTGATATCGGCCCCATTTGCCGCAGGAAGAGTGAGCAGGCTATCCAAAGCGTTTCCTTTATCTCCACGCCATTGTTATCAGCAAACCGGCACGGCCACAGCACCGTGCGCCAGACAATATCGCAACCAATCGGCAAGGAACTGGTTAATCTGATGTTTTTCATCGCGCTGATGCAGTTTTTTATTAGGATAATCATAGCGCGCTTTGAAACGATAGATCTGCTGAGTGGAACACACTTCAGCGACCATCGCATCATGGTAGAGCCGCACCGACATCGATGGCAGGCTCCAGTAACTGACCGCAGGGGCCACCTGGCGAACCTCCACCAGCGTGGTATAACGCGTCGACTCTTGGATGGTGAGCTGATAACTGGCGCCGTTCACCTGATAGATCACCGACGCGCCTGCCTCGTCATTTCGCGGCAGCAGGCGACGCAGCTGTGCGAAATTGGTTTCGCACAGACGCATCATTTCGGGAAAGTCAGGGGTATAGCGCTGTTTCATTTTAGCTTCCACTCTTGTCGTAGTTTCTCATGGTGCAACGCCAGCCATTGCAGGGCGATGACAGATGCCGCGTTATCAATAATCCCCTCTTCCACCCAGCGATAAGCCTGTTCGCGGCTCACCACATGGACAAGAATATCCTCATTCTCTTCCTCCAGCCCGTGATTTCCTTCTGCCAGGCTGGCATCCACTTCGCCCACCAGCACCGACAAACGTTCAGACGTTCCGCCTGGGCTGGCTAAGTAATTCACTATCGGTTTAATGCGCCCCACCTTGAGGCCAGCTTCTTCTACCGCCTCACGACGCGCGACATCTTCTGGGGTTTCGCCCGGTTCAATGATACCGGCCACCATCTCCAGCAGCCAGGGCGTTGGGCTGGAATCAAAAGCCGGGATACGGATCTGTTCGATCAATACCACTTCATCGCGTTTGGGATCATAGGGTAACAGCACGGCGGCGTGTCCGCGCTCAAAAACTTCGCGCACCACTTCACCACTCATATCGCCGTTAAAGCGGCGGTGACGGAAACGGTAGCTGACGATGGAAAAAAACCATCGTAACGTGTTTCACGTGCAATAATTTCTACATCGTTTTTTGTGAAAGTCACAGGGGATTTTTTTTCACCCGCCATCATCTGGCTCCTTATGCAGATTGGGATGGAGCGAAGAAAAGCCAACCCTTGTGCTCCGTCCGAGTGGTTCTTTCTGAATTATTTACGTAAATTAGGGGAAGAAGGCACGTTCAGCCAACTTATCTCTGACGCCGCCTCTGTAGAATCGGCGATTATTTTTTGGCTTACCTGCAGCACTACCAGTGCAATTTGCTGCAACAAAAGGAATGCAAATGAAAAAACTGCTCCCACTTTTTATTGGGTTGAGCCTGGGCGGATTTAGCCTTGCCAGCCAGGCAGAAAACCTGTTGCAGGTTTACCAGCAGGCGCGCCTTAGCAACCCGGATCTGCGTGCTTCAGCCGCTGACCGCGATGCAGCCTTTGAGAAAATTAACGAAGCGCGTAGTCCTTTATTACCACAGCTGGGTTTAGGCGCAGATTACACCTATAACAACGGTTACCGTGACAGCAGCGGTCTCCATTCCAACACGACCAGCGCTTCTCTGCAATTAACTCAAACTATTTTCGACATGTCGAAATGGCGCGCTCTGTCGCTGCAGGAAAAAACAGCCGGGATTCAGGACGTCACCTATCAGGTTGCCCAACAGGATTTGATCCTGAACACTGCAACCGCGTATTTCAACGTGTTGAAGGCGATTGATACCCTTTCTTACACAGAAGCGCAGAAACAGTCGATCTACCGTGAACTGGATCAAACCACTCAGCGTTTTAACGTTGGACTGGTTGCCATCACCGATGTGCAGAACGCCCGTGCGCAATATGACAGCGTGCTGGCCAACGAAGTGACGGCGCGTAACAACCTCGATAACGCGGTGGAATCTCTGCGCCAGATCACCGGGATGGATTATCTGGCACTGGCATCACTGAACATCGATCGCTTCAAAACCGCTCGTCCAGATGCAGTAGCAACACTGCTGAAGCAGGCTGAAAGCCGTAACCTCAATCTGTTATCTGCTCGTTTGAGCCAGGATCTGGCGCGTGAACAGATTCGTTCTGCTGAATCTGGCCATATGCCAACGCTGGATCTGACCGCTTCAACGGGCATGTCTAACAGCAAATATGGCGGCAGCCGTGCGAATCAGAGTTCAGGTACCACCGATTCCATCACGGGATCCAACCAGGTTGGTCTGAGCTTCTCACTGCCGCTGTACAGCGGTGGTTCGGTGACCTCTCAGGTGAAGCAGGCGCAATATAACTTTGTTGCCGCCAGTGAACAGCTGGAAGGTGCGCATCGCAGCGCCATCCAGACCGTGCGTTCATCCTTCAATAACGTTAACGCCTCTATCAGTAGCATTGATGCTTACAAACAGGCCGTTGTGTCTGCGCAGAGCTCACTGGATGCGATGGAAGCCGGCTATCAGGTGGGTACGCGCACTATCGTTGATGTGTTGGATGCGACCACCACGCTGTTCAACGCCAAGCAGCAGCTCTCTGATGCACGTTACAGCTATCTGATTAACCAGCTGAACATCAAATATGCGCTGGGTACGCTGAACGAGCAGGATTTGCAGGTGCTGAACAGCTCGCTGGGCAAAGAAGTGACCACCGCACCTGAAGTGGTTGCTCCGGAAAACAGCCAGCAGGCTTCACGCGTGGATAATGGTCCAAAAGCCACTACCGCTTCAGCCGCGGCGAAAACCCGTCCGGCAGCCGCTCACAGCAGTGGAAATCCATTCGGTAATTAATCTGTTAAGGGGCCGCTTACGGCCCCTTTCGCATTCAAACGTATATACACGTCATCATTCAAGCTACAGCGGCGTTGGCTGCTCTCGCTCACCCGAATCACTTACTTTTGTAAGCTCATCGGAACTCCCTCGTTTGCCGCCTTGCTGCATCGTGAATAATTTAGTGTATAACAACGTAAAGATCCCCCAGCCATCCGGCTTCTCGCTTCATTTTCCACCACTCATCACCTATCCTAAGCCACACCTTTGGGCACAGGATGAAACAAAATGAAACGGACTAAAAATATTCGTCATGCCGCTTTTCGTAAAAGCTGGCAGGCTCGCCACTTAACGCCGGTTGCACTCGCCGTGACCGCGGTGTTTATGCTGGCGGGCTGCGAACAGAGCGATGAAACAGTCTCGCTGTATCAAAATGCGGATGATTGTGCGAAAGCCAATCCAAGCCAGAGCGCACAATGCACCACGGCGTATAACAACGCAGTGAAAGAAGCTGAGCGCACCGCACCGAAATACGCTACCCGTGAAGATTGCGTGGCGGAATTTGGTGAGAACCAATGCCAGCAGACGCCAGCACAGGCCGGCGTTGGTACCACTGCCAACAATGCTGAAGCACAACAGAGCGGTAGCTTCTGGATGCCACTGATGGCCGGTTACATGATGGGCCGTATGATGGGCGGTGGCGCAGGCTTCGCGCAGCAGCCGCTGTTCTCACCGAAAACACCGAACAGCCCAGCCAACGGTCAGTTTGTTGATGCCTCAGGCAAAAACTACGGTGCTGCCACTTCAGGCCGTACCATGAACGTGCCGAAAACCGCCATGGCACCGAAACCCGCTACCACCTCCACGATTACCCGTGGTGGCTTTGGTGAAACGGTCGCGAAGCAAAACACCATGCAGCGCAGTAATGCTACCAGCACCAACCGCAGCAGCACCGGCAGCAGCCGTTCGATGGGAGGCTAAGCCGCAGTATGCAACGCATTGCCATCAGCGAACGCCCGGACTGGCGTGAAAAGGCCAACGAATACGGTTTCCAGTTTCACACCATGTACGGCGAGCCTTACTGGTGTGAAGAGGCTTACTACCAGTTCACGCTGGCGCAAGTTGAGCAGTTAGAAGAGACCACCGCCGAACTGCATCAAATGTGCTTGCAGGCCGTCGAGAAAGTGGTGAACAGTGATGAACTGCTCGCCCGCTTCTGCATCCCGAAACATACCTGGGATTTCGTACGTGATTCCTGGAAATTGCGCCAGCCTTCGCTCTACTCGCGCCTGGATTTAGCCTGGGATGGCAAAGGCGATGCCAAGCTGCTGGAGAATAACGCCGATACGCCCACCTCGCTGTATGAGGCGGCGTTTTTCCAGTGGATCTGGCTGGAAGATCAGGTGCGTGCAGGCAACCTGCCGCAAGGCAGTGACCAGTTCAACAGCCTGCAGGAAAAGCTGATTGAGCGCTTCGCTGTGCTGCATCAAGAGCATGGTTTTAACCTGCTGCACTTCGCCTGCTGCCAGGACACCGAAGAAGATCGTGCTACGGTGCAATATATGCAGGATTGTGCCACCGAAGCGGGCCTGCCAAACGAATTCCTCTACATCGATGAGATTGGGTTGGGTGAGAAAGGCCAGTTCACCGATCCGCAGGATCAAGTGATCAGCAACCTGTTCAAGCTCTATCCGTGGGAGTTCATGCTGCGCGAAGTGTTCTCCACTAAGCTTGCCGATGCGGGTGTGCGCTGGTTAGAGCCAGCCTGGAAGAGCATTATCTCGAATAAAGCGCTGCTGCCCCTGTTGTGGGAGATGTTCCCGAATCACCCTAACTTGCTGCCCGCCTATTTTGCTGATGACAAGAATGCCCCGCAGATGGACAAGTACGTGGTGAAACCGCTGTTTTCTCGTGAGGGTGCCAACATCCGCATCATCGAAAATGGTCAGGAAATCGCGCGTGCTGACGGCCCGTATGGCGAAGAAGGGATGATTATTCAGCAGTTCCATCCGCTGCCTAAATTTGGCGATAGCTACACGCTGATTGGTAGCTGGCTGATTGACGATCAACCAGCCGGTATCGGTATTCGTGAAGATCGCGCCCTGATCACCCAGGATCTGTCTCGCTTCTACCCGCACACCTTTATCGAATGATCGCTGTGCCGCCCGAAACACTCGGGCGGCCAAAGCGTTAGCCGATCTGCACAGACATCATACTGATCGCCCCCATCTCCATACCTTCGATCGGAATCGTAATAGATTCTTCATCGGCACGAGCGCCAAGGATATACAGCAACGGCAGATAGTGCTCGGGTGTGGGGTTCGACAGCTCTGCACCTTCGTGCTGCAGGTAATTCACCAATGGGTGATCCGCGACTGCGCCTTCAAAATTCAGGTTCTCACGCACATATTCATTGAAGCTCTCAGCCCACGGATAGGCTGTCGCCGCGCCTTGCCAGCGCAGCATACGCAAATTGTGTACCACGTTGCCGCTGGCAACGATCATCACCCCTTCATCACGCAGCGTCGCCAGTTTGCGGCCCAACTCGAAGTGCCACTCAGCGGGCTGGGTACCATCAATACTCAACTGCACCACTGGGATATCCGCGTCCGGGTACATTTTGGCTAATACGCCCCATGAGCCGTGATCAAATCCCCAATCGTGATCGGCATGCACGTCAATTGGTGCCAGCAGATCGATCACTTCCTGCGCCAGTTCGGGTGATCCTGGCGCTGGGTAACGCACATCAAACAACGCCTGCGGGAACCCTCCAAAGTCGTGAATGGTGCGTGGATTATTCATCGCCGTCACCGAGGTACCACGAGTGTACCAGTGTGCCGACACCGCCAGAATGGCGCGCGGACGCGGCAAAGTTGCACCCAAATGCTGCCATGCGCGGGTATAAGGGTTGTCTTCCAGTACGTTCATCGGGCTGCCGTGACCTAAAAACAGGGCGGGCATTCGGTTGTGGCTCATGAGGGTTCCTCTGACGAAGTGTCGCTTTATTAATCGCTACGATACGCGCTTTCGTGCCGGGATTAACGCTGATAACGGTGATGATGTCTGTCAGGGAATTTGAATAAGAATGTGAAGGTGTGATGATGATGGACGGCGCAATTCATTGCGTATCTTTCAGCAGCATTGCCGCTTTAGACACGCGCGATAAATCGCGCCGCTACGGTTATTTGCCCGTCAACGCCTTGGTGCACCCGAAGTCGTTGAATGGCGGCCCCGACAGGTTTAGCTTGCCTGACGTGTCTCGCGCTCGCGGCGGTAAGCCACCAGGTCTTCGATGGTCACGACCGGCATATTGTGTTGCTTAGCAAACACAATGGCTTCCGGCGCATGCGCCATGCTGCCGTCGTCGTTGGTGAGTTCACACAGCACGCCAGCGGATTTGAATCCCGCCAGTGTGACCAGATCGATCGTGGCTTCCGTGTGACCACCACGAGAAAGCACACCGCCTTCGCGGGCGCGCAGTGGGAAGACGTGGCCTGGACGATTGAGATCGCTTGGTTTAGCACCATCGGCAATCGCAGCGCGAATGGTGGTGATACGGTCTGCTGCAGATACGCCGGTTGTCACACCCGCAGCCGCTTCGATGGTCACGGTGAAGCCAGTGCCATAAGAGCTGGTGTTGGTTTCCACCATCATTGGCAGATCCAACTGCTGACGGCGCTCTTCAGTGATGCACAGGCAGACAATGCCGCTGCCGTGGCGAATGGTTAGCGCCATCTGCTCTACGGTCATGGTTTCGGCGGCAAAGATCATGTCGCCTTCGTTTTCACGATTTTCATCGTCAAGCACCATTACACCGCGAGCGTTACGCAGCGCATCGATGGCGCGTTCTACACGCTGTTCAGGCGTGCCAAATTCAGAAAGAAGCGTCTGATTCATGGTAAAAAACCTTATAAAAAATATATGAGTTACCAGAACCAGGGCGTGCTTAGGAGTGCGCAAAAAAACACATGGCAAAAACGTGACGCGGGCGTAAGCCCGGCTGATGTCGTTACCCTCTCCCATCCGGACTCTAACCGTCGGCCCCGGAATTACACCGGATCTGCTGACCCTTCACTGAACAGCGAAAGCGCTCGCGGGCTTTCAGCCGAAGCTGATTTACCGCCGGTGGGGAATTTCGCCCCGCCCTGAGAATAAGCGAGGTCACTATAACGCCAATCATCTGGACGGGCAATCGCCAAAAGTGCAAATGCTTTTGCATTTCCTGCGTTGCGCAATTCAGGTTTAACCTTTTCGGTTCAGGCATTACACTTACCCTTTGTTGAGTCGGAACACGCGCTGTTATCAGCCACCGCAACCAGGAAATTACCATGATCGACACGAAAAAATTGAACAACTGGCTCGCCAGGTACATGAAGCTATGCCGAAAGGCATTCGCGACTTTGGCGACGATGTCGAAAAGAAAATTCGTCAGGTATTGCAGGCGCAATTAACCCGCATGGATTTGGTTAATCGGGAAGAATTTGATGTGCAGACGCAGGTGTTACTGCGCACGCGTGAGAAACTGGCCGCACTGGAACAGCGTCTGGCAAAACTGGAGAGTGAGAGCCCTGCCGCTCCGGCTCCTGCGGTGGTGACACCGGATCCAGCGGGTAAAATCGATACACCTCAGTGAGGTTGCGGCGTGCCTTGGCACGCGCGCAATAGCATCGGCCGGCCTGAAGGCCCTAATGCCGCTTAGGGCATTTTCACGCCGGTGCACCTAAATGCGCACCCTACGAAACCGCGCACGATCATCGTAGGGTTGCCATTTATGGCGACCCAAATGCGCCTGAATGACAACAATCAGGCCTTAAGGTCGCCCCGACAGCATCAATGGCTGCGGATGGTTTTGATGATATTGGTGGTAGAAATACCGTCTTCAAAGTTAAGCACACGCACATCGCCGCCGTTGGCCCACACTTCTTTGCTGCCCGCGATATCTTCCGGTTTGTAATCCCCCCCTTTCACCAGCAGATCGGGGAGCACTTCAGCGATCAAACGCTGCGGCGTGTCCTCTTCAAACAGCACCACCCAGTCAACCGCTTCCAGCGCGCCCAACACGATCATACGGTTTTCTTGTGGGTTAACCGGGCGTGTTTCGCCTTTCAGACGTTTGGTGGAAGCATCACTGTTCACTGCAACGATCAAACGATCGCCCAGCTTGCGCGCATTCGCCAGGTAGGAAACGTGGCCAGCGTGCAGGATGTCGAACACGCCATTGGTCATCACGACTTTTTCACCACGCTGACGCGCCTGGGCAACGGCCGCTTTAAGCTCAGATTCCGTCATCACGCCAAATCCACTGTCCGGGCGCGCATGAATGGCATTTTCCAGCTCAACCGTGCTGACAGTCGAAGTACCCAACTTACCGACAACGACACCGGCTGCCGCATTGGCGAGGAAGCAGGCCTCTTCCAGGCTATCGCCCGCCGCCAGCACTGCCGCTAACACGCCAATCACCGTATCGCCCGCACCGGTGACGTCATACACTTCCTGCGCTTGTGTTGGCAGGTGCAATGGCGCTTTGCCCGGTTGCAGTAAGGTCATGCCGTTCTCTGAACGAGTGACCAGCAACGCAGAGAGGTCGTAGTCAGCGATTAGCTGCATGCCACGGCTGACAATCTCTTCGACGGTTTTACACTTACCGACCACCGCCTCGAATTCAGACAGATTTGGGGTCAGTAAGGTTGCGCCACGATAGCGTTCAAAGTCGGTGCCTTTCGGGTCGATCAGCACCGGAACCTTGGCTTCACGAGCCAGCTGAATCATGGTTTCGACGCTGCTTAACGCGCCTTTGGCGTAGTCTGACAGCACCAGCGCACCGGCCTGCGCCAGCGACTGACGCATACGATCGTGGATCGGCTGTGGATCAACCTGTTCGAAACCTTCTTCGAAATCGAGGCGGATCAACTGCTGGTTACGCGACAGCACGCGTAACTTCGTGATGGTGGGGTGACTTTTCACCGCAACGAAATCACAGTCAACCTTCACCTTTTCCAGCGTGTCGCTCAGTACGCGAGCCGCATCGTCTTCACCGGTCAGGCCAATCAAACGCGATACCGCACCCAGTGCAGCGATGTTCATGGCCACGTTTGCCGCGCCGCCCGGACGTTCTTCAATGGTGTCCACTTTCACCACTGGCACCGGCGCTTCCGGAGAAATACGGCTTGTAGGACCATACCAGTAGCGATCTAACATCACATCGCCGACAACCAGCACAGCGGCTTTGCCAAAAGCAGGCAGCGTTACTTTCATTCCAAAGACTCCAGACTTCGTACTTCAGTCAAAATATTGCGCGGATAGTAGCATAAAGCCAGCATACTTCGAGCCACTGGTGCGTTGGCAACGCCTGTTTACCCCAGCCTTGTAAGCTCAAGGGATTGACACACTTGCCGCCCTACTACAGCCCAAATTATCTCGGGTTAGCTTGTGAACGACTACTCCGCGCCATCAGATTCGGTGGCGGCCAGCCAACGCTGCCAGCTGTGATGTACAGCAGCGCGTTCGGCGGCAAAGGACTCTGGCGCAACATGCCCCGGAAGCTCCTGCAATGCCAAATGGTGCAGGGCATCTCGCAGCGTCACGTAGGCATGGGTAAGCGCCTGCGCTTCTTCTGCCTGCATGATGTCCTGACGCGCCATCAATTCAAAAATGCGCACATTGTCCGACCAGCGCGTCAACGCAGGCTGTTCGGCCGCGTAGCCTAAGACAAGATATTGCGCGATGAATTCAATATCGGTTATCCCGCCTTCATCGGTCTTAATTTCCCAGCGCCCTTTGTGCTTGTTGCTGAGATGTGCACGCATCTTCTCGCGCATCTCACGCACTTCTTTTTGCAGCGTATTGCGCTCACGCGGCAGGCAGAGAATGCCACGACGGATCTCATTGAATCTGTCGCACAGTGTGGTCTCACCAAACACAATGCGGGCGCGCACCAGCGCTTGGTGCTCCCAAGTCCAGGCTTCATTGCGCTGATATTCATCGAAGGCGGCAAAGGTACTGACCAGCATTCCCGCTGCGCCAGAAGGACGCAGACGTGCATCCACTTCATACAAAATACCGGACGAGGTGCGCGTGCTGAACAGGTGCATCACGCGCTGAGCCAGACGCAGGTAGAACTGGCGGCCATCGATGACGCGTTCGCCGTCGGTCTCCGCATCATCCGGACAGTCATGCAGAAATACCAAATCCAGATCGGAACTGTAACCCAATTCCCAGCCGCCCAGTTTGCCGTAGCCGACCACGGCAAAACCACGCTCATTGTCGCTGGTCAGATGCGAGGGGCGGCCATAACGCTGCACCATCATTTGCCAGGCTTGCTGCACTACCGATTCAATGATGGCTTCCGCCAGCCAGGTTAAGTGATCGCTCACTTTCATCACCGGCAGCGTTTCTGCGATGTCAGCCGCGGCGATGCGCAGATGTTGCGCCTGCTTAAACTGACGCAGTGCTTCCAGCTGTTGCTCTTCGTCGTCGGTGGGAATGCGCAGCAGATACTGACGCAGTTCATCGCGATAGGCATCGGTCGCGGTGGGTTGATACAGCGTGGCGGGATCGAGTAATTCATCCAGCAGCAGCGGATAGCGCGCCAGCTGGCTGGCGATCATCGGCGAGGCGGCGCACAAGCGGATGAGATGACGCAACGCGCCATGGTACTCCGTCAGCAGCTCCAGATAGGTACTGCGGGTTAAAACGCCCAGCAGCAGCGGTGTCAGACGCCCTAACACCACATCTGCATCTTCGCGCGGACACACTTCACTGAGCAAGCGCGGCATCAATTGATCAAGTGCGAGGCGGCCACGCGGGCCAATCGTGCGACGACCCACGTCCTGACGGAAGCTGTTCAGCGCGTTAAACAGCGCGTGGCGTTGCGCTTCATCCAACTGCGGCACCACAGGAATTAAATCACTCTCTTCCAGCGTGTCCTGCCACAAGCCGGCAAATTCCGCCAGCTGCGGTTGGTCGTCTACGTCTGGCGCATCATCGCCAATCAGTTCATCAAAGATACGGCGCACACCCGCCATTTGCTGCTCAAGTTGCTGCATCAGTGCATCCCAGTCCGCTGCACCCATCGCCCACGCCAGGCGTTGACGGTCGAGTGGGTTTTCTGGCAGCGTTTGCGTCTGCTCGTCATTGATGCTTTGCAGCAGGTTTTCCAGGCGACGCAGGAACAGGTAAGCGTTGTGCAAATGCTCGACCTGCTGTGAGGTCAATAATGCCAGTTCACCAATCGCCTTCAGCGTAGGTAACAGGGACCTGAGTTGTAGTGAGCGCTCACGTCCACCACGAATCAACTGGAACACCTGCACTATAAACTCGGTTTCGCGAATACCGCCTGCCCCGAGTTTGATGTTGTCTTTCAGGCCACGACGACGCACTTCACGGGCGATCATGCCTTTCATGTTACGCAACGACTGAATCACGCTGAAATCAATGTAGCGGCGATAAACGAAGGGACGCAGCATTTGCTGCAGCTCCTGGCTCCAGTGGCCGTGATCGTCGCCCATCAGCCGCGCTTTCACCATCGCGTAGCGTTCCCAGTCGCGGCCTTGTTCCTGGTAGTAATCCTCCAGCGCTGCAAAGCTCAGCACCAGTGGGCCGCTGTCGCCAAAGGGGCGCAGGCGCATATCCACGCGATAGACAAAGCCATCCACGGTGGGCTGATCCAGCACCTTAATCAGGCGTTGGCCCATGCGGGTAAAGAACTGCGCGTTGTCGAGTTCACGCCGCCCACCCTGCGTCACGCCGTTTTCCGGCCACGCGAAGATCAGATCGATATCAGAGGAGAAGTTGAGTTCGCCGCCACCCAGCTTGCCCATGCCCAGTATCAGCATCGGCTGCGCTTCGCCGGCGTCATTGGTCGGGGTGCCAAAGTCGCGGCTGCAGTCCTGCCATACCCAGTCACGCGCGGCAGCGATAAGAATCTCCGCCAGGGTGCTGAGTTGCGTCAGGCTCTGTTCAGTATTGGCGTGTTGCAGCGCCTGCATCCATGCAATACGCACCAGCATATGACGACGGAACAGACGCAGTTCGCGCATCAGCGAGGCTTCATTCTCAACCGATTGCAGCGCACCCTTCAGCCAGGTCGAATAATTCTGCCACTCATCAGCCACCGGTGGTTGCTGCTGAAGTTGTTGCCACCATTCCGGGTGCTGCTGCAGGTTATCAACAATAAAGTCACTAAAGGTCAGCGCTCCCGCCTGTTCTGGCGTAAAGGCCGAAGGCGGCACATTAAGGCGCTCGGCCACGATAGCTAACTGCGCCTGCATCAGCGCCGGTAACGGTAACAACATCTTCCCTCCCTGATGAGATAGTGCGTCGGGCTTAGCGTTTCACTCCGCTATTCAGCCAGAACGGCGCAGGCCGAATGGCCAGGTTAACCAGTTGCATCAAGCCGCGCTCCTGATGAGTGTTAATGGCATGCTGTAGCTCTTGCCAACCCGCCAGCCAGACACTCACCTCTTCCGCTGGATAAGCACCTGCCAGCAGATGCACGGCCAACAGCTGGCGATTCAAGCGCGTAGACTTGTCCTGAAATTCATTAAACAGCTGCACATCAACAAAGGTTTCGCGCAGATCGGCGGCGATGCGGCTGAGCATAATGTCACTGAAACGTTTGAACGAACCCTGCAGTTTGCTTTTGCTCTTATCATCCAGCCAGTTATGCCATTGTGACTCTACCAGCCAGTGAGTGAGTGATAACTGGGCGGCAACGGAGACTGGGGAAAAACAGGCGCTTTCAGCATCAATATCAGCCTCTGCCAGCAACTCATCAAGGTGAGTCAGCTTTTGACGCAGATCGCTATTGGCCTTGCGCGGCACCAAGGCACCAAATAGAGAGAATGCCTGACGCAGTGTCTCCAGTGCTTCAACCACAGAATCTTTGGCATCGTGATTTCCGCGCAGCCACACTTCTTCGTGGTACTGCCACTGATTCAGTGCCGCCGTCATGGCGTTCACCATGCCCTGCTCCACTGTCGCTTTGGCGGCGATTTTTTGCAGCGCCAGCGCACGCAGTGGGCGCTCCGGATTGCCTTGCGCCAGCTGATAGCCGCGTGCGGCTTTGCTTAAACTGCCAAGGCGCAGGCCACCGGTGGAGATTAAGCTTTCAGCAAATTTCAGCATGTCCGCGCGCTGGCCACTCTTTAACTCCAGCTCAACTTCGTACAGCGGTTCGCTTAACTCACCTGCAGCGACTTCACCGCGATCAAAAGCGACTTCGATTTCGCTGTCACCATACTGAACCAGCCAGACTTCGCGCTGGAAATGGGTGCTGAAGAGCGGTTGTAAACGCTGCTGTAATGCCGCGATATCCGTGCCTTGCGGCCAGATTTCGCTTGGCAGTTGGGCGATATCCAACTGCGGCTCGCTGAGATCAACGTTATATTCCGGGCGCTGATGCAGACCGCCCACCGTTTTACCGGCGGCTTTCAGCGTCATTTCAAAGCGCTGGTCAACACCACGAATACGCAGGCCCATATCCCAACGACGCAGTTGATTGTCATCGGTTTCAAAATAGATGTTGGTCAATTCGCGTGCGGCGAAGTGCTGATGCGGCCATGCGGCAAGATTTTCCCCGAGTTTTTCGGCGGCTTGCGGTGTGGCAATGAACTTTAGTTCGATTTCAATGGTCATAATTTTTTATTCAATACGCTGCTGGCACTTACGAGTTTAATCTGGCGAAGAGTAATGCACCGGAAGCACGCTGTCTCTGCTTTCTTGTGCTTTTTAGACCCTTTTCGCACCGGATTGAGACCAGGATAGTTCTCATTCAGATTTTTGAGAAGCGTCCCCAGACTGTGCCAGTAATTTTACGCCATTAAGAAAAAACGATATCGAATGAAAAAAATCACACTTGCTGCCCTTTCTTTGCTGGCTTTTAGCGCCATCGCCCCCGTTCATGCTGCTGATGAAAAGCGTTATATCTCCGATGAATTATCCACTTGGGTACGCAGCGGTCCGGGCGATCAATATCGCCTGATTGGCAAGCTGAATGCCGGAGAGGAAGTCACCCTGTTGCAGGTCAACAACGATTCCCAATATGGCCAGATTCGCGATGCCGAAGGCAAAACTAACTGGATTCCGCTGTCACAGCTCAGCGCTCAACCCAGCCTGCGCACCCGTGTGCCGCAGCTTGAGCAGCAGGTTAAAGATCTGACGGATAAACTGGCTAATATCGACAACAGCTGGAACCAGCGCACCTCTGAAATGCAGAACAAGGTGGCGAACAGCGATGGCACCATTGATGGCCTGAAAGCCGAAAATCAGAAGCTGAAAAATGAGCTGATTGTGGCGCAGAAGAAAGTCAGCGCTGCGAACGTCCAACTGGATGACAAGCAGCGCACCATCATCATGCAGTGGTTTATGTATGGTGGCGGCGTGTTGGGTGTCGGTCTGCTGCTGGGTCTTTTGCTGCCGCACATGCTGCCGCGCCGTAAGAAAAACGATCGCTGGATGAACTAAACCACCACGCCGATTTGTTCTTTTATTTCAGGGGATCGTAAGATGCCCCTTTTGGCATGCCTGATTTTTGGCCAAAGTATGCAACAATAACGCAACATGCGTGCCTGGCACGCAGATTATCATTGCCTCTGGAGTGGTTGAGTGAAGACGTTTCTGGTCGGTGGCGCGGTGCGTGATGCCTTACTGCGCCTGCCGGTAAAAGATCGAGACTGGGTGGTGGTGGGAGCCACGCCCGAGAATATGCTCGAACAAGGTTATCAGCAGGTTGGTCGGGATTTTCCGGTTTTTTGCACCCGCGTAGCCGTGAAGAGTATGCGCTAGCGCGCACTGAGCGTAAAAGTGGTAATGGCTACACTGGCTTTGTCACGCAATTCGCCCCGGACGTCACGCTGGAGCAGGATTTGCAGCGCCGCGACCTCACCATCAATGCTATTGCTCAAGCTGACGATGGCGCCTTGATTGACCCCTATAACGGTCAACAGGATTTAGCCCATCGCACTCTGCGCCATGTCTCTGCTGCCTTTAATGAAGATCCGTTGCGTGTACTGCGCGTGGCGCGTTTTGCCGCTCGCTTTGCCCATCTCAATTTCCGCGTGGCAGATGAAACCCAATTATTGATGCGTGAAATGGCCGAGAGCGGCGAACTGGCGCATCTCACCGCAGAGCGCGTCTGGAAAGAGACCGAAAAAGCGCTGTTGACCCGCAATCCGCAAGTCTATTTCCAGGTGTTGCGAGACTGTGGCGCACTTCAGGTGCTGTTCCCAGAACTGGATAATCTGTATGGCATTCCCGCGCCGATTAAATGGCATCCGGAAATTGATACCGGTGTGCATGCGTTGATGACGCTGACGATGTCCGCCGCACTTTCAGACGAGTTGGACGTACGCTTTGCCACCCTGTTCCACGATGTTGGTAAGGCGCTGACTCCGCCGGAAAAATGGCCGAGCCATCATGGCCATGGTTTAGCCGGTGTACCGCTGGTTGAAGCACTGTGTCAGCGTTTGCGCGTGCCGAATCAGGTACGCGATCTGGCATTGATCGTGACCGAATTCCACGATGTGGTTCACACCATTGAGCGTCAGTCGGCGGCATCGTTGATAGCATTGTTTGATCGTATCGATGCGTGGCGTAAACCCGACCGCGTTGAGAAAATGGCGCTGACCAGTGAAGCCGATGCGCGCGGTCGTGCCGGGTTGGAGAGCATGGCGTATCCGCAAGGTGATTATTTGCGCCAGGCTTTTGCCTTGGCTCAATCAGTGCCGACTAAAGAGGTGGTGGCTGCAGGCTTTAAAGGGCCAGCCGTGCGTGAAGAGTTGACGCGTCGTCGTGTGATGGCCGTGCAGGAAGGGTTGATTAACGAGCGGCCAGCATAACTGGCCGCTCGCCGCGCTTACATGAAGATGGCGTAAACCGCCGCCGCAACAATAAAGCGATAGATAGCGAACGACACAAACGAGATACGCTTAATCAGTTCCAGGAACACTTTGATCGCCAGCAATGCAACGATAAAGGCGGTCACGAAGCCGACAGCGAACATGGGGAAGTCCTGCATCGTCAGGAAGCCCATGCTCTTGTAAAGATCCAATCCGGTGGCACCAATCATCATCGGTACGGCAAGGATGAATGAGAACTCCGAGGCAGCATAGCGGCTCACGCCCATCAGCATACCGCCCGAAATGGTCGCACCCGAGCGCGAGAAGCCCGGCCACAGCGCCAGACACTGGAAGCAGCCAATCATAAACGCCTGACGATAGGTGATGTCATCGATACCTACCGCTTTTGGCTGTTTCGGCTTGAAGTATTCCGCCACCAGCAGCAGCACGCCACCCACCACCAAGGCATACATCACGTTGATTGGGTTAAACAGACTTTTGATTTGATCGTGCAATACCAGCCCAATCACCACCGCCGGAACCATGCCTAACAGGATATGGATCAGCGTCAGTTTGCCGGTTCCGGTACCTTCATGTGGCTCTTTACCGAAGTGAATACCAATCAATCCGAACAGGCGACGCCAGAACATCACCACCACCGCCAGAATTGAACCCAGCTGAATCACCACTTCAAAGGTTTCGGCTTTGTCGCCCTCGAAGCCGAGCAGATGGCCAACAATGATCATATGGCCAGTAGAAGAGACCGGCAGGAATTCCGTGAGGCCTTCCACAACCCCCAGGATTGCAGCGACCCATAGCTGATGAATATCTGCCATCAAAATTTTTCCTCTATCCGTTTTAAACAGTAAAAAGGCGGTCGCAAGGTGCTACCGCCTGAAATTATGCCCGCGCCACGCTGAAGGAAACCTTAAGAAAATCGGTCACTTCGCGCCCGTTAGCGCAACGGCCTCAAGTGAGACACACCATAATTTGGTTTGGTTTCATTGTGATGGCAATCACGGAGAGTTTATTTAGGAATAGTCCCGCGCTCGATACGCACGCCAACGGTCGCGGCCTGGGCAACGGCACCCGGTTTACCGACCTTGATACGCACGCCGGGGGTTTTGAAACGATTCATCAACAGATCGGCAATTTCTTCCGCTACGCGTTCCACTAAGGCAAAGCGCTGGCCCTGCAAATGATTGAGGATCACTTCCGTGACATCGGCGTAGCTCAAACAGTCATTCACATCGTCGCTAACCGCCGCACGGCGGTTGTCCCACGCCATTTCGACATCGAGCACCAGCTTCTGCTGCATGCCCTGTTCCCAGTCGTAAACGCCAATGGTGGTGAACACGGTGAGTTGTTCTATAAATACGATATCCATGATGTCAGTCTCTGTTTTTGGCTATGCCGGATACCACTTCCGGCGGATTATGCGTATTATCCACGCTTATCGAGAACAAAACGACCCAAAAGGAACGGTACGAGGCTATGAGTGCTATCGCGCTTGGTATGATTATTTTCGCGTATCTTTGCGGTTCGATTTCCAGTGCGATACTGGTTTGTAAACTCGCGCGTTTACCCGATCCGCGTACTGCCGGTTCCGGCAACCCTGGAGCCACCAACGTTTTGCGCATTGGCGGCAAAGTCCCTGCTGCCGCAGTACTGATATTTGATGTGGCTAAGGGCATGCTGCCGGTATGGATTGCCTACCTGCTGCACGTCACACCAATGTATCTGGGCCTGACCGCCATAGCCGCCTGCCTTGGCCATATCTATCCGGTATTTTTCCGTTTTCGCGGTGGAAAAGGCGTCGCAACAGCGTTTGGCGCTATCGCCCCAATTGGCTGGGATTTAACGGGGTTGATGACCGGCACCTGGCTTTTAACCGTGTTGTTAAGCGGCTATTCATCACTTGGCGCGATTGTCAGCGCACTGATTGCCCCTTTCTACGTCTGGTGGTTCAAACCGCAGTTCACCTTCCCGGTTTCGATGCTGTCCTGTTTGATACTGTTGCGTCACCACGACAACATCCAGCGTCTGTGGCGCGGCCAGGAAAATAAGATCTGGAAGCGGAAGAAGAAGAAATAAAAAAACCGGCGCGATGCCGGTTTTTCGTTTTAGATGGCGGGCAATTCAGCCAGCGGCCAGCGCGGCCGCACGGTAACGCCGAGTTCACCACGCGTACCGCCTTTCAGCCGCACCATGCCAGCATAGGCAATCATCGCGCCGTTATCGGTGCAAAATTCCGGACGGGCATAAAACACCTCGCCACCGCGCTTTTGCATCATCTCGGCCATGCGTTCACGCAGCGTACGGTTGGCACTCACACCACCGGCAATCACCAGGCGTTTAAACCCGGTCTGCTCCAGCGCGCGTTTGCACTTGATCATCAGCGTATCCACCACCGCATCTTCAAACGCCCGGGCGATATCTGCGCGAGCCTGTTCGTCGCTGTTATGCTCACGAATGGTGTTCGCGGCGAAGGTTTTCAGCCCCGAGAAGCTGAAATCCAGCCCTGGGCGATCGGTCATCGGGCGCGGGAACTTAAAACGGCCCGGTGTTCCTTGCTGCGCCATGCGTGAGAGCATGGGGCCGCCGGGATAATCCAGACCGAGCAGTTTGGCGGTTTTATCGAAGGCTTCACCGGCAGCGTCGTCAATCGACTCGCCCAGTAAGGTGTATTCACCCACACCGGTAACGCTAATCAACTGCGTGTGACCGCCGGAAACCAGCAGCGCGACAAACGGGAATTCTGGCGGATTCTCTTCCAGCATCGGCGCTAACAAATGGCCTTCCATATGATGGACAGGCACCGCCGGCACGTTCCAGGCAAACGCCAGCGCACGGCCAATGGTGGCGCCAACCAGCAATGCGCCCACCAGACCTGGGCCTGCAGTATAGGCTACTGCATCAATGTCTTTCGCTGCCAGCCCGGCTTCTTTTAGCGCGGCCTGGATCAGCGGCACGGTTTTACGCACGTGGTCGCGGGATGCCAGTTCGGGCACCACACCGCCGTAATCGGCGTGCAGTTTCACCTGGCTATATAGTTGATTCGCCAAAAGACCGGACGCATCGTCATAGATCGCGATGCCGGTTTCATCGCAGGACGTTTCAATACCCAGAACTCGCATAGCTTTTATCACCCTCTTCTTGCGGCGCGCAGTGTAGCACAGGCAAATCACACGCCGGAGCAGTTTGCCAGGAAAAAGTATTTTTCTGTCGCACAAAGAGTGCGCTATACTCCACGGCCTGAAAAAACCGGCAGCCGCGATGACACATGTCTCTGTTGGTTCTAAATTGTTCATGGTGCTTTACAAGTCAGCCGCGGCTGAAGTAAAATGCTGCACCATTTTAAAAGTGCTGGCGCCGCAGTCAGCAGCAAAACCGAATTTTATCGAGGTAAGAGTTACATGCCGGTAATTAAAGTACGTGAAAACGAGCCTTTCGACGTAGCACTGCGTCGCTTCAAGCGTTCTTGCGAAAAAGCAGGCGTTCTGGCTGAAGTTCGTCGTCGTGAGTTTTATGAAAAACCAACGACTGAACGTAAGCGCGCTAAAGCGTCAGCTGTTAAGCGTCACGCCAAGAAACTGGCTCGCGAAAACGCACGCCGCACTCGTCTGTACTAATTTCTTTCGGAAGTTCGCTTCCGCCGCGTGTTAAACGCAGACAGAGTCAAGTAAGAGGCCGTGCTTTCCGAAAGGAAGCGCGGCTTGTTGCCGTTTATGAGCTGAAAAACCGGGGCTTATGGCTGGACGAATTCCACGCGTATTTATCAATGACTTACTGGCACGCACGGACATCGTGGATCTTATCGATGCCCGCGTTAAGCTCAAGAAGCAGGGTAAGAACTATCACGCGTGCTGTCCTTTTCATAACGAGAAAACCCCCTCTTTCACCGTAAGTGGTGAGAAGCAGTTCTATTACTGCTTCGGCTGTGGCGCCAAAGGGAACGCCATCGATTTCCTGATGAATCACGATCGTCTGGATTTCGTTGAGAGCGTTGAGGAGCTGGCTACGCAACACGGCTTAGAAGTGCCGTATGAAGCGGGCAACGGCCCTAGCCCAATGGAACGCCATCAGCGTCAAAGCCTTTATCAGCTGTTGGAAGGCCTAGACGGTTTCTATCAGCAAAGCCTGCGTAACCCGCAAGCGACATCTGCACAAAATTATCTCGCCACGCGCGGTCTCAGCCAGCAAGTGATCGACCACTTCGCTATTGGTTATGCACCCGCAGGATGGGATAACGCACTGAAACGGTTTGGTCAGCAAAAAGAAGACCGCGAATCCTTGATGGAAGCGGGCATGCTGGTCAGTAACGATTCAGGCCGGACTTACGATCGTTTTCGCGATCGCGTGATGTTCCCGATTCGCGATAAGCGTGGGCGCGTCATTGGCTTTGGTGGACGCGTACTGGGCAACGACACGCCTAAGTATCTCAACTCCCCTGAAACCCCGATTTTCCATAAAGGCCGTCAGTTGTATGGCCTGTATGAAGCATTAAAAAATCACCCGCAACCGGCGCGTTTACTGGTGGTGGAAGGCTATATGGACGTGGTGGCGTTGGCGCAATTCGGCATCGATTATGCCGTTGCTTCACTCGGCACCTCGACCACGGCGGAACACATTCAGTTGCTGTTCCGTTCGACCGACACAGTGATTTGTTGTTATGACGGCGACCGTGCCGGGCGCGAAGCCGCATGGCGTGCACTGGAAACCGCATTGCCTTACATGAATGACGGTCGTCAGCTACGCTTTATGTTTTTGCCTGATGGCGAGGACCCGGACACGCTGGTGCGAAAAGAGGGCAAAGAGGCCTTCGAAGCGCGGATGGAGCAGGCACTGCCGCTCTCCACGTTTTTGTTCGACAGCCTGATGCCGCAGGTCGATCTGAGCACGCGCGATGGTAAAACCAAGCTGGCCACGCTGGCACTGCCGTTGATTAGCCAGATCCCAGGTGAAACGCTGCGCATTTATATGCGTCAAACGTTGGGTAATAAACTCGGCATTCTTGACGATAACCAGTTAGACAAGCTGATGCCGAAGCTGGCAGAAAGCGGTACCGCGCCAACGGCACCACCGTTGAAGCGCACCACCATGCGCGTGTTGATCGCGTTACTGGTGCAGAATCCGCAATTTGCCGCCATCGTCCCTACGCTGGACGGGCTTGAGCAGTCAAAGATGGCGGGTTTACCGCTGTTTGTGGAGTTAGTCAGTCGTTGTACGGAGAATCCTGGCCTGACGACCGGACAGCTACTAGAGTTATATCGCGGGACAGAATTTAGCCAGCCCCTTGAAACGCTGGCAACCTGGAACCACATGATAGTGGATGATGAAGCGGAAGCCGTCTTCCATGATTCACTGGCGAGCATTTATGACTCTGCCCTTGAACAGCGCCTCGAAGCGCTTATCGCGCGTGACCGAACCGAAGGCCTGAGCGCCGCCGAACGCCGCGAGTTCTGGGCATTAAGCCAGGCATTAGCGAAAAAATAAGATTTATACCAGACCAGAACGCCGAAGGCTGTTAAAGCCCCGTTTTGGTTTGTTAGTCCGGTCTACGCTTTTAGCGCACCGTACGAGGGCCGTCGGCGTCAAAGGCAGTTTCGCCACCGCCAGCGCGCAGTAACCGGAGCGTACTGAAGTACGTGAGGATTACGAGCACTGCCGGGGACGGAAATGGCGAGTAAGCCAGGCCCGAACAGAATTCAAGCGGCTTAAGTGCCGATATATGAAGGGTGAATACCCTGGCCGCGTTGAAGGCAGCGGCAAAAACACAACGCCTTCACTGTTATAGTTGGCTCGCTGCCGACCGACACCAATCTAATTAACAGAAGTGTGGATACCGTCTTATGGAGCAAAACCCGCAGTCACAGCTTAAGCTGCTTGTCACCCGTGGTAAGGAGCAGGGCTATCTGACCTATGCTGAGGTCAATGACCATCTGCCGGAAGATATCGTCGACTCCGACCAGATCGAAGACATCATCCAGATGATTAACGACATGGGTATTCAGGTTGTTGAAGAAGCGCCTGATGCCGATGATCTGATGCTGAATGAAAACAGTTCCGATACTGACGAAGATGCCGCAGAAGCTGCCGCTCAGGTGCTGTCCAGCGTTGAGTCTGAAATTGGCCGTACCACCGACCCGGTGCGCATGTACATGCGTGAAATGGGTACCGTTGAACTGCTGACGCGCGAAGGCGAAATCGACATCGCTAAGCGCATCGAAGACGGTATCAACCAGGTACAGTGCTCCGTTGCTGAATATCCGGAAGCCATCAACTATCTGCTCGATCAGTACGATCGCGTAGAAGCAGGCGAAGCACGTCTGTCTGATATCATTACCGGCTTTGTTGATCCTAATGCCGAAGAAGATATCGCGCCTACTGCCACCCACGTGGGTTCTGAGTTGTCTGAAGAAGATCGTGATGACGACGAAGACGAAGACGAAGATGGCGATGACGACAGCTCTGACGACGATAACTCTATCGATCCAGAGCTGGCGCGCGAGAAATTCAACGACCTGCGCGTACAGTACGAAACCGCCCGTACTGTCATCAAAGCCAAAGGCCGCAGCCACGCTGATGCCATTGCAGAAATCAATAATCTGTCTGAAGTGTTCAAACAGTTCCGCCTGGTGCCGAAGCAATTCGATTACCTGGTGAACAGTATGCGAGTGATGATGGAGCGCGTGCGTACGCAAGAGCGCCTGATCATGAAACTGTGTATTGAACTGTGCAAAATGCCGAAGAAGAACTTCATCACCCTGTTTACCGGTAATGAAACCAACCCAAGCTGGTTCAAAGCCGCGCTGGCGATGAATAAGCCGTGGTCTGAAAAACTGCTGGAAGTTGAAGACGACGTAACGCGTTCACTGCAGAAATTGCAGCAGATTGAAGAAGAAACTGGCCTGACTATCGAGCAGGTTAAAGACATCAACCGTCGTATGTCGATCGGCGAAGCGAAAGCGCGTCGTGCGAAGAAAGAGATGGTGGAAGCAAACTTACGTCTGGTTATTTCGATCGCGAAGAAATACACCAACCGTGGTCTGCAGTTCCTCGATCTGATTCAGGAAGGTAACATCGGCCTGATGAAAGCGGTTGATAAGTTTGAATACCGTCGTGGTTATAAGTTCTCAACTTATGCGACCTGGTGGATCCGTCAGGCTATCACCCGTTCTATCGCTGACCAGGCGCGTACCATCCGTATTCCGGTGCATATGATTGAGACCATCAACAAGCTCAACCGTATTTCGCGCCAGATGCTGCAAGAGATGGGCCGTGAGCCGACGCCGGAAGAGCTGGCCGAGCGTATGCTGATGCCAGAAGATAAAATCCGTAAGGTGCTGAAAATCGCTAAAGAGCCGATCTCCATGGAGACGCCGATTGGTGATGATGAAGATTCGCATCTGGGCGATTTTATCGAAGACACCACGCTGGAGCTGCCGCTGGATTCTGCGACCTCAGAGAGCCTGCGGTCAGCCACCCACGATGTGTTGGCGGGTCTGACTGCACGTGAAGCGAAAGTCCTGCGTATGCGTTTCGGTATCGATATGAACACCGACCACACGCTGGAAGAGGTTGGCAAACAGTTTGACGTTACCCGTGAGCGTATTCGTCAGATCGAAGCCAAGGCGCTGCGTAAGCTGCGTCACCCAAGCCGCTCTGAAGTGCTGCGTAGCTTCCTTGACGATTAATCCTCGTTGAGACGAAAAACCCCGGCTTGCCGGGGTTTTTTATTGCCTTCAAAACGGCGTCAGCCCTTTCTCCTGCATCATTTTGCGCGCTTTGTCGCTCTGCAGATACTTCACGAACTGCGCCGCTGCCTTGGGTTGCTGCGTACTGCGGGTAATCACCGCGCCGTACAGGGTATCCTGCTGCACCGCAGGCGGGATCAATCCTACGATGGTGATGCCTTTCACCGCCTGCAGCTCGCTGTTCTGCTGGAAGCCCAGCTCCGCTTTGCCCTGCGCCACCGCCTCGCCTACCGGTGTGGCCGGAATCACCGACACTTTGCTCGCCGTCTTCGGCCCTAAGGCCAGTTTGTCCAGCATCTTACTTTGAATGTATTTGCCGCTGGCGCTGTCCGACACCGCAATGCTGGAGGCTTCAGTTAATACCTGTTTGAATTTCGCCACCGTGCTGATATCCGGCGGCGTCATGCCCTGCTTCACCGCCATCGCGATATAGGAGTGCGCCAGCACCTGATGGCTTTTACCCTCGACCCATTTCGCCTGCTCCAGCGGTTTGATGGCGTAATCGACCATCACCAGCACATCGGCATTGTCTTTACGTTTTAATCGATTGGGGATTGCCTGCGGCGTATCACCCATCGACGGTGCCGCTTCCAGCTGCAGGGTATTGCCGGTTTGCTGCTGATAGTCCTGTTTTAAGCTCTCAATCACCGGGTACATGCCACCGGAGCTAAACACTTTTAACGTCTCTGCCTGCGCGCCCTGTTGCGCCAGCACCACGAGCGCCGCCAGCGCGAATATGCGTTTCATCATCCCTCTCCTTTTTGCCATAAAGAGTTGGGTTTAGTCAGAAACAGCAGATTGAACAACAACAGAGCCACGCTAAGTGGAGCCAGCTCACGCGTTAATCTGTAACCAATCATGAAGTTGGCGATAGGCCGCCGCCATTTCATCCAGCGAGGCGCGGTTCAAACCGCTGGGATTAGGCAGCACCCACAGGCTGGTTTCGCCCAACGTCTGTGGTTGCTCGCCCCACTCCACCTTGCGCTGACGAAATGCTTTCTGGAACGCATCCTTACCCAATACGGCCAGTGCGTGCGGTTGATAGCGTAAGATCTTCTCCTGCAGACGCGCCCCACCATCACGCAGCTCATCACCTGCCAGTTCGTTGGCCTGAATCGTCGGGCGTTCAACCAGCATGGTGATGCCACAGCCGGTTTCCACTAGCCGCTGCTCCTGCTCTGGCTTCAACAACTCACGGGTAAATCCCGCCAGATGGATCACTTTCCAGAAACGATTGCCCGGATGGGCAAAGTGAAAGCCGGTATGCGCCGAGGATTTCCCCGGATTAATGCCGCAGAACAGTACCTGTAAATCAGGTGCAATGATGTCCTGAATATCGTGTTCACTCATATGCTCTCAAGTCCTGCCCGTTGTTTCACCGCACGACGACTGATCGCCAGCATCGTGCGGGCTTCCTCGTTATCCGGACAGGCTCGTGCCAGCGCCACGGCACCGACCATCTCAGCCAGTATGCTACTTGCCACTTCATCAGCCTGTGGATGCTTTAATTCACGCAGCGCCTGCGCCAGTCGTTGCTTCACGGCATCACGACGCTGCGAAAACAGCGTGCGCGTCTCGATGGGCAGATGGGCGATCTCACTGACCAACGCCGGCATCGGACAGCCCTCACCCGGCGTATTGCGATGATGTTCAGAGAGATAGTTGTCGATCAGTTGCGTCAGACGCTCCGCTGGATCCTTCAGACTAGTAATGGCCGCGAAACGCTGCGCCGAATCGGCAAACATCTCAGCTATCACCGCTTCAACCAGCGCTTCACGCGAGGCAAAGTGCGCGTAAAACCCGCCGTGGGTCAGACCGGCGCGCTTCATCAGTGCCGCCACGCCAATGCCTTCGGTGCCGCATTCACGCATCACCACTGCGGCTTCATCCAGTATGCGCTGCCGCGTACGCGCTTTGTGGCTCAGCTTTTCCATCGTTCATCGTCCTGCTCATCGTTGATGCCAATCAGTGTAATTATTACGATCATCATATTCCAGCTTGACGTTAAATATGATGATCGTCATATTAAGTCTATCAAATATGACAACCATCATTTACAGGAACCGACCATGACACAACAACTGGCTTTGATCACCGGCGCGTCCAGCGGCATTGGCGCAACTTACGCAAAACAGCTGGCCACACGCGGTAGCAATCTGATTCTGGTGGCGCGCGATGCAGCTCGCCTTGACGCACTGGCCGCATCACTGCGGGAAGCGCATGGCGTGGAGGTGAGCGTGCTGGCAGCGGATCTCACTCGTACAGAAGATTTGCAGCGCGTTGCGCAGACTTTCGCTGACAACGAACGTATTACGATGCTGGTGAATAATGCCGGGATGACCGTTGAAGGCGAGTTTGTCGAGGGTGAAATTGCACCGATTCAAACGATGCTGGCACTGAATATCGTTGCTCTGACACAGCTGGCACACAGTGCTGCACAGGCATTTCAACGCCGTGGCAACGGAACGATAGTGAATCTCGCGTCGGTATTGGCCATAGTTAACGAGAGTGCCAATGGCGCATATAACGCCAGCAAAGCTTACGTGCTGTCTCTGACGCGTAACATGCAACGTGAACTGGCCGAAAGCGGTGTGCGTGTTCAGGCGGTATTACCCGGCTTAACCCGCACAGAGATTTTTGAACGTTCCGGAAAATCAGTCAGCGATCTGCCCGCGGATAAACTGATGGAAGTGGAAGATTTAGTCGCCGCAGCCTTACACGGACTGGAGAGTGGTGAGTTAGTAACTATTCCTTCGGTAGAAGATATGGGCTTGTGGCAAAACTATGACAACGCCCGCTTCGCTATTTTGCCATTTATCTCGTTGAACAAGCCCGCGTCACGATATTTGTAACCTGCGCGTCTGTTGCGGCAAGGTGCGTGGCGCATCTTGCCGCAAAAAACTGCGCTGGTTGCGTATGTATTAGGCTGGGGTGGGTGATGGGTAGGATTTTTTGTTGGGAGATCAAGGACTCATGCATTGGTCTAATTTTCACCAACCGATTGGCGAACGCTGGATCGCCTATCCGAGATACTTTATAATCCCCGCTCCGCTGGCCCCTTAGCTCAGTGGTTAGAGCAGGCGACTCATAATCGCTTGGTCGCTGGTTCAAACCCAGCAGGGGCCACCAAATTTAGTGATTTAAATCATTCAGTTAAGCCACCTTCCACGGTGGTTTTTTGTTTGTGTGTTTTGCGGTGGCGATGAAATGGCGATAGCTTTTTACCGCCACGCCTTTCAAAGCTGTTCATAATTGTCCGGTGAAGAACTCGCTATGGACGAACTCAAGTATGGCGAACTGCATCGCCAGAATGTGGACGATCCCGATAAGTCATAGTATTGGTGCAAGTGAAATGGCTTGAAACCCGCAGTTAGCAGGAAGCCAGGAACGAGGTCGGGTTCTTCGGCAGTCAAAATACCGTTTGCAAACCTACCACGCCCAAGTGACGGCACACTGTTGAAAGATTGAAAATCACTTCAGATACTGGAATACGAACGAGTAAAATTTTCCGGCATTCAGGCGAATGGGTTTTAATAAGGATCTTAACAATGCATAAAATCCTCCACTCCGAATACACGTTCCGGCGGTCACACGAAGGTGTGGTTGCCCCGACGGTTAATTCGGGGATTACCCATGCAAACAAGAAATCGAGTATTTCGTCGCCATCATATGAAAAGGCTCAAAGCTAAGCGCGGTCGTTATCATAATGCAGCCTACAGCTGGCCTGAAGGGGTGACAGTCGCCAGTATCGGCAAGGCTTACCATACTCCATGCTTCTGCTCATGCTGGATGTGTGGGCATCAGCGTTTTCATCACGGAATGAACATGCAGGAAGTAAGAGCTAGAACCTAGCTCCAAGACTAAGTATCCCAGCCCATCTTAATGGTGGGCTATCTCATACAGAACTCCCCAAAATAGCCCTTTTACAAAACGCTTCATACTCGCCCAAACGACTCAAACCAGCTCATATGGATACATTCAGTATCGTCACTTATACAACGAATGTGTACCTCTACACAGATTTGAAAGGTTCTAAACCTGCTCAATTGACCTTACAACTAGAATGTATACATATTAATAACGCAAAGGGATGATTTCTAAACGTAAGGAAACAGCATGTATCACAGTGATTCGATACTCACAGGCATTAAAGCCGACGAGTTGATGGCGTCACAGCTTGAAAAAGCCCTGGCAGGCGTCAAAGACCAAGCTCTTCAGCAAGCCAGCAAAATTGGCGACGGTGCAACACGTTTGATGTACTATACATCATGCTTCACCGATAATTATCAAGATGTGTGTGCAAAGCTAAAAGAAGAAGATCTGCGCTTTCTTGATGGCATTGCCGAAGTTGTCAAAAGGCGTGACATTATCTACAGACTGGTTCACATCTATTTTGAAGAGATTTTCAGATTCAAAACACGCGAACAACTTGCAGCAATCAATTCTGGTTTATTAAAAGCAGGCGTGATCATCTCCGCCAGCACACTAAACAACCAGGCTTTTGTCATTGGAATAACAACCACTGTCTGCCTTGGCATAGGCTTTAACTCATCCATCGTCGCCTGGACAGGTAAGGCCGCTGCACTGACGGCTACCGGGCTTGGGCTGTATGGCATAGTACAACAAGCTGCTGATAGTGCTGAACGACTTAGGCTGCAAGCACCGATGTATTATAATGCCCTTCACATGCAAAGTCTCGAAATGATGTATTTCCTCGTCGAGCCTACTTTTATGAAAGCTCAAGCATTTGATAGTGACATTACCGAAGCAATAATTAATATGGTGAAGTAGGCATGCGGAATTTTTTCAAGAAATGGTTAAAAACTCAGGCATCATATTTTTTTGGGGCTACATCCCGCTTATTTTTATTCTTGCATTCGGAGTTATTGCAGTAACGTACTTCCGCACCTACGCACTACAGGCAACAGGTATTTTTATAATTCTGACCTTTGCGTTTGTTATCTGGTTTAACCGCCCTCGTTAAAAATAAAAGGAACTTAATTATGTCAACTCCAGCTCATTTATGGCTAAAAGATGAAAACGGTTCACCTATCGTTGGTGGATGCCTGATACCCACGCGACTTGGCTCAATAGAAATTCGCACTCTAACGCATAACATCACAATTCCAACTGATAGGAATACTGGAAGACTAACCGCAACTCGACTCCACGCACCGATTGTGTTCCAGAAAGAATTTGATCAGACAACACCTTTATTATTTCGCGATCTTTGCCAAGGAAGAACGCTTAAATCAGCAACAATAAAAATGTACAGAATTAACGAATCCGGAATCGAAATAGAATACTTTAACATTGTGCTGGAAAACGTAAAAATCACCAGTATTACCCCATCCCTGGTTCCCTCAGGCATAGCAAGTACACATATGGAAAATATCGAGATCCGTTATGAAACAATCACATGGAAGTATGTTGAGGGGAATATTCAGTTTAAAGATGGTTGGAACGAGCGAATGATCGCTTAATATAATAGCCATCACCTAGCGTTGTTCAGCCGCGCGACGTCAGAAACAAGCTTGACGTTGGCGTGGTCGCCCGCTCATGAGTCACCAGGAGTTCAGCGAATTCACCTTAGATTTTCTGATGTTCGGCAATGCCTATGCCGAGATGCGCCCTAACACGCAGGGTGACCTGCTCCCCGTTGATTAATACCCCTCGATGTTAGTAATATCTTTGCCCAATTACATTTCCCGGCAGTCACGCGAAGGTGGGATATCTTTCGACAAACATCTTCTGATAAGCTATCAAGTAAGCTCACTCTCGGCCCATAAAAATCACGTTAAGCACAGCGAGAATAAAATAATGCAAAGTCGAGCCACCAGCGCTAAAATCACCAAACAAAAAATCTACCGCTCTGTAGCTAGTTCAACGGCTATTGAAACGGGTGAAGCTGTACAGAGAATTGAGCAAAATCTTGAGCAGTACAAAGTTAAGGCAAAAGCTATCGGTTTAGCTCGCTAATTCGGTAAATATCATCATCACCCACTCGAATAGCGGTTCACAGCTATGTATCCAAATATTCAGTTCTTAAGGGTCTTTACCCATTCATCAACTGATAGTTCCCTCCTCACTGGTGTGAGCTATCCATCGTAACGTGCTACCAACATATCATATTGACCAAACTGCTCCTGCTTTTTTATCGAACAACCCAATAACATGCCGTTATTTTATTTACTAAGAATAAATAAAATAACCTACTATTACATCAGAGAATGCATGAAAAAATTTATTTTTACCCAGGATTATCCACCCCTAATATAAATCTTCTTATCCCATAGAGCGTAATGATTGCCAACACAACAGAGAAAATGACAAAACATACAAGCAGCGAAAGCAGAGGATTGACTATACCTCCTAAGCTAGTGAAATCACTCAGAAGAGCAAGCTGTTCAGAAGTAAAGGAACGAAGAATGATCTCCGGTATAATTAGAATATAAATAATAACAACCAATGCATAAATTAAGGTTTTTTTGGCCTTTTTCATCTTCTTTCTTGCCCTTACTAATGAACATGATCAAAAATTGAGTAAAGGATACATCATGGAGCGAAGGTATGTCACAGACCTATTTACAGCTGAAGATGCAGTCCAATAAGCAGCTAGCGGTAGCATTAACTCACTCATTAAACCAGATCTATGCCGATCAGCTATCCACTGTAGATATGTTCAAGATGGGTGCTCAGCGGCTCACCAACTATGGATCCTGCTTTGTCCCTAATGAATATTATCGTAGCTCATGCCGTGATACCTGGAGAGAGGACAAAAGGTTAGTTCTAGCGTTAGGTGAGATCTATAAAAGGAAAGACGTAGCATTAGATATGGTCGAAATATATTTTCGTAAGACCTTCACAAAGCTTGGTGACCAAAAAAGCAATAATCTCGTCTCTCATATCCAAAAAATGTTAGGGATAGCAGCAGAACACGCTTCAACTAAATCCAGCAAATTGGCCCTATCACTCACGATTGCCAATTTGGTGCTCGGTAGCGCCGATTTTAAGAATAAGCATATCAAGCTCGTTAACTCATTTTCCACATGGTTTGTTAATGGCGCTACGCTTTACGCCAAGGCACAGACAGCTGCCTCAGCAGCCAATCAATTAAAATTTCAAGATCCTGCATACTATCAAGCCCTATCAAGAGAAAATATTGAAATGCTTTACTTTCTCATTGCACCACAAATGTCTGAAATCATCTATCAGGTGAAATCAGGTGATAACAATGAAGAGAAAATTGCAGGTGCTTTATACGAGATTTTGAAAAGATGAAGAGAGCACTTTTGTGGTTAATTCAGTCATTTATCTATCTTATCCCCCTCGCAGCCATTGTGGCAGGCATCTACATATTCATACGATTCATTCCAAATTATGCTGCGTTTCTGAGTCTATCTTGGGTGATCTTTGTTTCCTTCATATACATCAAATACAACAGATGGTATTGAATATTTTCAATACCATCTGTCAGCACTCGATTTTAACTTCCGAACCAAGTCATCAATGATAGAGCTTCCCCCACACCTAGAGGAGAGGAAACGAAATCGTATCGCAACCCATCACTCCCCTTCCATCCCACAAACCTGCCACCGCACCGAACTCACGCCCTTCTCCAGACTGATCCTACCCACCAGATTTTCCAGCTGATCTGTCATGCTCGGTTTCCCCAATACTTCCGCGTTCACCTCCATGCGATGTGGCGGATCCATATCCTCGCTGTGCAGTGATTGCAGACGCAAACCGCTGCCGCCGAGGCTGTGCAGCATCAGGCTGCGCACCTGCACTTCATCCTGCGCCAGACAGATGATCTGCACTTTGTAGTGCTGTACCACCTCTTCAGCAGGCACCAGGCTTTGGCGATTGATCCCTTGCGCCAAATCGCGCAGCAGAATGTTGGCACAGAGGATCACCATGCAGCCGATTGCCGCTTCCAGTAGCAATCCCATGCTGCACAACACGCCCACGGCGGCGGTGCACCACAGGGTTGCGGCGGTATTCAGTCCGCGTACGTTGAGCCCATCACGCATGATTACGCCGCCGCCAAGAAAGCCGATACCGGAGACCACATAGGCCGCCACGCGTGAGGCATCGGTGGCGATGCCGGGTACGCTTTGCGTCATCAATACAAATAAACACGCGCCAGTGCTGACCAGCGCATTAGTGCGCAAACCGGTCATACGTTGGCGAAGCTGGCGTTCGCTGCCAATCAGCGCGCCCAGAACCAGCGCGACAGTGACGCGCAGTAAAAAGATTTTCCAATCCATCATAAACCTCACTCCGCCGCTTCAGGCTGGCGGAACATCAGGGGGTAATAAATGGATTACAGCCGGTGCCATTACCGCTGAAATTCAGCAGCATCACGCCAACAAAGAGGGGGAGATTCAGGAAGGAAATCCACCGTCTTAACGCACGGTTAAGACAGCGTAGAGGGCTATCTTACCGCAGGGACCTTTTGTAATCGTTCGGGACAGGTGTCCAAGGCTTTTATCCTCATGGGTAAAAATTCGCCGGGATTGTATCCCTCATACTGGTGGAATGCTACCCAGTTGCGCTTTTATTGATTAATGGTTTATGCAATAGCGCCAGCGGCACCCAGCGCGCTGAGCTGGCCTCCCCTTTATGAAGCTGATCCAGTGGCAAGATAGATTCCACACCTTTCAAGGGGATGAACCCCCACTAGAGTTAAGAAACATTAATGATTTTGTCATGTATTTATTAGTGTCAATCGGATAGCTTAAGGCGCGGAATAATGGATATGGCATTTAACTTTTTACAGATTTAGCCACAGAAATTGCGCTTATGCGATGATCAGCGATCCGGTCAGGTGATTTCTTGTTCCAAAGCCATAAATTTCACTCTTTCGCACTAAATATTTGATTCAGTCTGCCGATGTCTATTAAGACTCGTTAAAACCCGTGGTTTCCACATCGATTTGATGATTTAAAGCAGGAACAGGTTCAACAACCTGCTGCGATTTATGGTAGTGGTTTTTTATTAAGATTTATGCTGGGAAGCAATAACCAGTCCTAACGTTAAAATTAATAACAGCAATAGTGTCGATGGACAGCACACTGACTTCGCTCTGCTCCATTCGATATTTTAAGGATAAAATAATGGCGAATACGTTTAAACGCAGTACAACCTGTCTCCTTGTTTCTCTCACCCTGCTGTTAGGTGGTTGTGCCAATACCGGGAGCTCTCTCTTGTCAGGTACCAAACCTGATCCACGACTGACCAGCGGTGAACAATCCCAATTATTTAGCAGTTCAGCCGCGCAGGGTTGTGGTATGGGAGCCTTGGCGGGCGCAGGGTTAGGTGCTTTGACCGGTGCCCTGGCAGGAAATGGTAAAAAAGCCCTGGTGGGTGCTGCTGTGGGCGGTGCTGCAGGATGCGCTGCCGGTGTAGCGGCAAACTACTACCTGGATAATCTGAAAAAAGATTACGCCACCACTGCCGATCGCTTGCAGGCAATGGATAAAGACATCAACAAAGATACGGCCGATATTGCGAAAACCACCGCAGCCATGAAGGCAGTCATCCATGATAACAGTGCAACATTAACCCAAATTAGCATCCAGAAAGACAAGGCTGGGTTTGATAAAGCCAGTGCTAAAAAAGAACTGGCCCAGGTTGACGCCAACGTCAGCGTGATGAAAGACAAAATTAAAGTCATGAAAGAAAAAAGCGACGGTTATAAAGTCGCAATCGGTGGCCAAACCACCAACAATGCGAATGACAAAGCTCAGCTGGCCAAACTTAAGACTGAATATAACGATCTCAATAATCAGATTACCGTACTGGAATCTGAGACGGATGGTTTATACAGCCAACGCCAGGCTATTTCACTGGGTTAATAATGACGGGCCGATACTATTATCGGCCCTGTTTTAACATCTTAGCTGCATACAACATTCTGTTCAGCTTTATGAATACATGGATGCCTTCATGAGACGTTACGTTTTACTTGCTTCACTGCTCCTGGCCGGATGCGCCACCTCTCCCCAAGACTGTGATTTGCATGCTCAAGACCCCAGCTTTCTCACCAAATTGAGTTGCACCACCTCTGGTGGCTACAGACAAAAAGTCGACGATCAAGAACGCCATGTGCTGCAAAGCCAGCGTGACAATAAAATTGCTCAACAAAATCTGGCAGATACCGAAATCAGGGAACAAGCATCCAGTCAGAAACTGGCAGATGAACAAACGCGATTAAAAGCAGCACGTTCTGATCTGGCGCAGACCCTGAAAAAGCTTAAATCGGGCAAATTCAATAATCAGCAGCGCCAGCAAGAAATTACGCAACTGGAACAGCTCCAGAAACAGTCGCAACAAGCTAGCAGTGCCAACGACGTTGCCGATATTGAGAAGAAAATCGCTGCCGCCAAAGACAGGATTAAAGTGCTGGAGCAGGCTAACTCAATTCAATAAACCGTTTCTGAGGTGGCGGGATTCTGCGCTCGCCACATAGCCAATCAGCGTTTACAGCTAATAAAACCAAAAATGAATCTGGGCCATGCAACGATTAACAAGATCAGCGCCAATTGATGAGGCAACGCTCACCAACTACGAAGAAACGGTTGCCCTTATCCACCGTTATCTTCCCCCTGCTCTCGCACTGTTGTATGCAACAGCGCGTCGCAGCGCAGAAGGGAATCTGGAATGGTGGACAGCACGCCAGGGTCTTGCCACGCCGCTGTCAGCGCTGAGCGATGCTGAACAAACCCAGATTCAGTTCAAGCGTCAGCAGTATCAAGATACGGTTGCCAGCTTGATTGAACAACTTGCCGCGCGTGGAGAAACAAAGCCAGCGCAAGCACTGCAAACGTTGCTCACCCATTCCCAGACTTTGGCGTGCTATGGCGTTGGCGGGGAACCGGTATTAATCAATTGGGCTATTCCAGTCCAGCACACACCCGCAGAGATAACACCGGCCGCACAAGGGCGGAGATTACTGCCATGGCTGCTCTTGCTGCTGTTATTGCTATTACTGGCTGTGGCATGGTGGTGGTATCACAACCGCGTACCAGCCAGTCTGCCCACGCAACGCGAAATACCTGCTGCGGTGACCGACACCCCGCCGAAAAAGACCCAATTAACGCAGGAAAACCCCAGCGTTAATCTGGCCAAAACCAAGGATTTTGGCCAAATCAAAGTCAATTTAACCTGGCAACAGGGCCCAAATAAACAGCCGGTAGACCTGGATGTCGCCGCTTTCGTTCGATTGAAAAATGGCAAAAACGGTGGCGTAGAAGCACTCAGTAAATTCCTTGGTGACTACGACAAGCCCCCGTTCATGTTATTGCAAGCAGATCTACGCGACGGCGGCAATAAAGATGGGGAATGGCTCTTCATCAACGGCAGTCAATGGCAGGAGATTGATGAAGTGCTGATTTACAGCTTCATCTATGGCGGCGCGAATAACTGGCAGGGACTCAATGCCACCATCACCCTGTCTGTTCCAGACCAGCCGCCAATCACCTCAACGTTAGTGAATGGTGATGAACGTCAAGAAGTAGCGGCAATTGCACGATTAAAGAACGTTGACGGTGACCTCCATGTCGAGCGGCTCAACAGCTTCTTCCCCGATCGTAAGTCATTGGCTAAGCATTACGGCTGGAATTTTGAATGGACGCCGGGTGCCAGCAAAAATTAATCACCGCCCAATGACTCACGTTAATTAGCAGCCCTAAAAGGTTTAGACAATGCGAAATTCGATTCAGGGACCACTGTTACGCACCGGGAACAACTCTTCGTTTAAAGCGCTGGGTGAAACCGGTTATCCCGTATTCAAAATGGCCTTTCAATTGCGTGAGGCCATCTATCGCCTTGATGCAGGCCGTGATTTAGCCCGTCATCTTGCCATTCCGCAAAATGAACAAGGTGGCGATCGTACGGACTGGTACAGCAGTTTTGCTGGCGATGTGATTCCCTGGAGCGGAGCGACGGAAAGTGAGCGTGCCTCAGCCCGTCAGCAATTCACCGAATTCCAGATGTCAGTGCAAGCTTTAAGCGAAAAGATGTTGAATACCGAAAGCAGCAATGCGGGCGGTGACCGGCAGGTATTTGCGCAGTTATTAACATCAGCTGTTAGCTTTCCAGATAATGAGTTCCTCTATTTAGTGAATGGGACATTGGTGATCACGTTCTGGGGTTTTGTTCACCCCACTGGCGAGCAGCGCAACCCGATGCATTGGTTGCAACCCGGCTCAGTGCCAGCGTCTGTGCACACGCAGGTGGCTCCTGTCACCCACCCCGTCACTCAACCTTTGGCTCAGCCGCTATCCACGCCGACTCATACCATTGAAACGGTGACACACACCCAGCGCAGGAGATGGAGCTGGCGTTGGTTACTCTGGCTGTTAGTCGCTTTACTCTCACTCGCGCTGATTCTGGGATTGCTGCGTGGCTGTGTTCCGTCACTTTCACTTCCAGGTTTGCCTAAATTATCGGGGGATGGTCATCACAGCCTAACCGTCAACGATGCAGGGAATAGCCCGGCGGTGGCGGTCAATCCTTCTGCCGCTACAGCCGTTAATACCCCGGTTAAAACCGGTGAAGTAGACCCTGCCAACAGGGCTCCCGCCGCAGGTTCTGCTGAAACACCTCCGGCTCTGGACAGTACGGGCTCGCAGATTGAAGAAGGACCGGCGGCGACTGACACCGCTGGCGCCAACGCGCAGCCAGAAGCGCCTGTTAACCCTGCCCTGCCCGCAACGGAACCTGCAGCGGATACTGTGCCCGCCACCGTACCAGAGGCACCCAACAGTGAACCGCAGAACCCAGCAGTAGCGGCTCCGCCGGTCAAGGCCGTGCAGGGTGATCCACTGACGCTTCCTGCCGCGTTACCTGATGGCCCCGCGCAGTTTCTTAATGGGCAATGGCGGGTTAACGGAGGCATCCAGGATAAATTCACCGGTAAACCTCTGCAGTTGCAATACAACTTTGACCAAGGCAAGGGGACCGTCAGTGTTCGTCAGTCCAATGGCGTAATCTGCACCGGCGCAGCGGCAGGGAGTGTGCAAAAAGGCGCGCTCAGCATTACCAATCCTGAGCAGATGAAATGTAGCGATGACTCAAACTTTATCGGCCCGACCATAGCGTGCAAATCTCCCGCTTCTGGCCACACCGATTGTGTCGGTAGCAATGACGGGGATAAAACGTTCCCCATCCGTATGCTGCAACCCCATTCTTAAACAGGGACGAATAAATTATGTTGCCTGAGATTGTTTCTTTTGATCGCCAGATCACCCTGGTCGGAGACTCCGGAATTCAGTTTATGGATTTCGGGTTAAACCTCAAACGTCTGCCCGCTGGAGAGTTTGTCAAACTCGCCAATGGCGTTCTTACCCGTTTGATCTATAACGAGCCGCGCGATTACTACTTCTATCAGCCGACGCCTGACAATATTGAGAAAGCCAAAAGCCAATACGATATTCCCGTTGAGCAGAGCCTGAAAATGCTGGACAGCGTATGGTTGCCGCTTCCCCTGTTCCGCTTTAGTTTGCCCAATATCTATCAGGAAGGGCCGCTCAACTGGGCCCGGTTCCGCATCGTTAAGCTGCCTGAACCTGATATGGATGGCCATAGTCACCGTATGACGGTAGCCATTGATACCCGCATCATGGCCAAACAACAGTCAGCAGCTGATCTCAGCCCGAATCATGAGGATGTCAATGCGGGCGCGACCTTTGCGGTGGCCACGGCCACTTACGCACTCAACTGGTATTTAACTCAGGATTGGGTCAAAGACTGGCTGGTCGATATCTTTAAAGAGGCCAGCAAGGGCAAAGATATCGACGAGCGTGAGGATGAGATCGCCCAGCACTATCCGCTGGCGCATTATCTCAATCTGCTCTCCTTGATGGCGGTTCCGCTGGAAGGTTTGCAGACCGAAACGGAACCGGTCATCGCACTACCGCAGTTTAAGGTCATCGCCAATCGGGAAGTGAATGCCATTAAACCGATCCCTGTCGATCTGATTCTTGATGTCGGTAATTCCCGTACCTGCGGCATCTTAATTGAAGATCACGGGCAGTCAGGATCCGGGTTGATGCACAACTATGTGCTCAAACTTCGGGATCTGAGTTCGCCTGAACACATCTATACCGAACCCTTTGAAAGCAAGGTCGAATTTGCGCAGGCGTTTTTTGGCAAAGATCTTTACTCAGTACGCAGTGGCCGCCACGACGCGTTTCAGTGGCCAACCATCGCCCGTATTGGCGGCGAAGCCAGCCGTTTAGCGTCACGCCGTCGTGGAAGTGAAGGTTCCACTGGCTTATCCAGCCCAAAACGGTATCTGTGGGACGAAAAGTTCTATGGTCAGGGCTGGCGCTTCAATAACAGCTCGGCGCAGGAGAGCAACCCGCTTGCCACTGCCGCCCCGTTTGCGAATCTCATCGATGAGAAAGGCGAAGCGCTTCACACCATTGAAGATGAGATGGATCGCATCCCGGTCTTCACGCCTCGCTACTCACGCAGTTCCCTGATGACCTTCATGTTAGCCGAGGTCTTGACCCAGGCCATCAGCCAGATCAACAGCCCTGAGCAGCGCATTCGTGAAGGCCATGCCGGTCTCCCGCGCCAGCTTCGTCATATCATTTTGACGGTTCCGCCAGGCATGCCGATGGCGGAACGCTGCATCCTTGATACTCGAATGCGCCAGGCCGTCGGTTTAGTGTGGAAATCTCTGCGCTGGCACACGGGTGAGAATGATCCCTATGAAGATGAGCAGGCAGAGCACAGCAAAAGCAGCATCAGGATCCCGCTGCCTAAAATCCGCGTAGAGTGGGATGAAGCCTCCTGTGCTCAACTGGTTTATCTCTACACGGAGATCAATCAGAACTTTGCCGGCCACCCTGAAGTATTTTTCAATACGCTAGGACGTCCAGATCGCCAGGATCGCGAGACGCTCACGATTGCGTCTATTGATATTGGTGGCGGCACAACCGACTTGGTCATTACTGACTATCGTCTGGATCGTAATGGTGTGTCCGGCGGTGGCGCAAACGTGCATATCATCCCCCACCAGCGTTTTCGCGACAGCTTCAAAATCGCTGGCGATGACATTCTGCTTGATGTGATTCAGTGCTACGTCCTACCGGCTTTTGAGCTGTCGCTGCGTGAAGCAGGTGTTCGCTCGGTCGAAACACTGATGTCTCACTTGTGCGGTTCACAAAATATCAGTGCCGCAGAAGCAGTATTGCGCCAGCAACTCAGTTTGCAGCTGTTTGTGCCTTTGGCACTGCATATCCTGGCCTGCTATGAGCAGTATGATCCACAAGATGAACACACCCATCTGGTGATCAATCAGCGTGTCAGTGAACTACTGCCTAAAGGCAGTATCAGTAGCGAAGTTGAGAATTTTGTCATGCGAGAAGTGAAAAAGGCAGGAGGCCCAGAGGGCTTCACGCTGGCTGACATCACTCTCAATATTACGCTGGCGAAAATGCACAACGATGTGTGCTCAGGTAAATTCAACATCGATAAAGTGCTTACTGCACTGTGCGAAGTTTTATCCTGCTACCACTGTGATCTGCTGCTGCTAACAGGGCGTCCGTCGCAATTACCGGGTATCCAGGCCATTATCCGCCGCAATCTGCCGCTACCGCCGGGACGCATTCTGGCCCTGCACGGCTATCAGACCGGCACCTGGTATCCCTTCCATAAAAACGGCCATATCCACGATCCTAAAAGCACCGCATCGGTTGGCGCAATGCTGTCGCAGCTGTGTGCGAACCATAGCATTCCAAACTTCCACTTCCATATTTCGGCGCTGAAACCTTACTCCACCATTCGCCATATCGGCACCATTGATATGGATAGCCTGATCCACGATGCCGACATTATCTATCGTCATATCAAATCTGAAGATGGGCAAATCATCTTGCCGGAGTTCATGAACGAGGAAGGAGAAGCAACAACGGCAAGCATCGTGATGCGTGGCGACCTGCGCTTGGGTTATCGGCAACTCGACGCGGAGCGCTGGTCTGCTTCACCTTTATACACACTGCGTTTCAGTGAGTCAGGACGTGAAAAATTCTCGAAAGCGGCCTCCACAGACAGTGGTTCCCCCTATCTCAAGGTCCGGCTGACAATTGATAAAGGTAAAGCTGCTCGCAAATTGGGGCTCATTAGCGATCGTCTCACCATCGCTGAGGTGAGCAGCAACACCGATAAATCCTTTGGAAAGAATGATGTTGAGCTGGAGCTGAATACCCTGCCCGACACAGGACTGATTGATAGCCGTCACTGGCTCGATAGCGGGAGCGTGAAAAAATAATGAATAACGAACAAAAAGCACTGCAATATGGTTGGGCTGCTATCGCTCAGGGCAGTCAGGATGCATTGAGTTGGGTGGAAGCAGTGCGCACCGGTTCTCGCCGCCTGGATAACGAAGCCGACCAGCTTAACCTCAGTCTGTTACGTACCCGTAATCTGGCAAACAGCCTTTCACAGGTCTCTACCACGCCAATGACCGTGGGCTTCTTTGGCATCTCGCAAGCGGGTAAGTCCTACCTTATCTCGGCGCTTGCGGCCGGTAGCAATGGCGAGCTGGAAGCGCGATATGGCACCCGGGTGGTGGACTTTATTAAAGAAGTTAACCCGGTTGGCGGCGGAAAAGAGGCCACCGGTCTGGTGACGCGCTTTACCCGCCATGCACCTGAAGCGCCGCAGGGTTACCCGATTCCTTTACGCCTGTTCAGTGAAATAGATCTGGCCAAGATTCTCGCGAATACCTGGTTCAATGACTTTAACCATGAGCATCTCAATGACCAGCTTGATGAAAAACGCATTGAAGCATCCCTGCGCCCTTTCTTGCAGCGTGCTGTCCAGTCTGATGCCAAAAATGGTGTCAGCCGTGAGGACGTTGTTGCGCTGTGGGATTATCTCAATGCGTCATTCAAAAAATCGGTAGAAAAGCTTGAGCATGCCTGGTGGCCGCAAGTGCTGAAAATCGCACCCGCGCTCAACCCGCACGAGCGTGCAGATCTGTTCTCTCTACTATGGGGGGAGCAGCCAGAGCTGACTGAGACATATCGTTCATTGGCCCATGTGCTGACAAAACTCAACCACGCAAAAATGGTGTTTGCCCCGCTAGACACGCTTATTGATCATAGCAACGGCAGCATTATGAATGTTGATAGTTTGAATCGTCTCGGTTCAAGCCAGGATCGTCCCGTTGAAATACGCTTCTGGAACGAGGATAAACAAACCGGCAGCGCGCATTTGTCACAAGCCGAGCTCGCGGCACTGACCTCTGAACTCATCTTCCCACTGGCGGAAGTCACCCCAAACAGTGTGATGGAGCAGGTCGATTTACTCGACTTCCCTGGCTATCGCGGCCGTCTCAAACTCCTCGCTTTAAAAGATGCGGCTCAGGCTGGTCAAAATCCAGTATCGCAACTTCTGCTACGCGGTAAGGTCGCCTATCTTTTTGAACGCTATACCGACAACCAGGAGATGAACGCCCTGGTGGTGTGCGCCAGCTCGTTTAAACAGAGTGATGTGTCCGATGTCGGTCCGGTACTGACGCGTTGGGTCGAGAAGACGCAGGGCAAAACCGCCGAAGAACGTGGCAACAGCAAAGCCGGCCTGTTCTGGGCAATTACCATGTGTGATATGCGCATCAATGACAATCTGAAGAAAACAGAGAGTCAGTTAAATGAAGCCTGGGAAGGCATGATGCACATGACGCTACTGGAGCGTTTTGCTCAATATGACTGGTTAAAAGAGTGGTCGCCTGGCAAGCCGTTTGATAACTGTTTTCTGGTGCGCAAACCCGGCATGGATACGCCGTTCCTGACGCTCGACACTGTGCCTGGACAGGAAACCCTTAAAGAGGTGGCGATCACTGAACGTTATCGTGATGTGATCGATACCATGGGTCGTGCCTTCGTCACCCGTAATAATGTGCATCGTCACGTTGCCGCTCCTAACGAAGCATGGCAGGAGATGCTTAAGCTGAATGATGGTGGGATCTCCCGGCTGACCAAAGCGCTACATGGCGTTGCCCATCTCGACTTCAAACTGGAACGTCTGCGTGAGCAGTTAAAGCAGTGCCGCATCGAAACCGCGGAAAAACGTCTCGGTCGCTGGTACCAGCATGATGGCGATGGCCAGCTCAGTAAAAAGCAAGCTATTGCCAAAGATCTGTGGCAGGGCCTGTCCGCCAGCCCACAGAATTTAGGGGCGCTGATTAGCCGTTTAGACCTGCCCTCTCATGAATTACACAACATCTATCTGAGCATTCGCGATCAGGAGCAAGAGCCGCAAACAGGGGTTGAGTCACGCCCGCAGAATGCTTTTGCAACCCACCCCTTTGGCAGCAATCCTTTTGCCAGTAATCCTTTTGGGGATACCCCCACGGAAGAGCCGCTCGCCGCTGTTGCGCCCGTAGTGGAACGCATTGGTCGGGACGACGAATTCGCTCATCAGGCATTTAAAGCCTGGGTAGCTCATCTGCGAGAGTTGTCGCAGCAAACTGCCTACTGGCAACAGCTGGCGATCAACCCTGAAACAGTCAATCAGTTGTGTGAAGAGTTGGTGACCGCTGCCACGCGTCTGGATCTGGAAGGCACACTCAAACGTGCACTGGCTGGTCAGGAGCAGGCGGGCACGCTGCGCCAGCAGCTACTGGCACGCCAGACACAGCGTGCCCAGCTGGCGATACGTGACTTTATTGCCTGGTTTGGCTACCTCACACTCCCTGAATCGCAAATCCCTAATAGCTATGTCGGCGAGAAGAAAAAGGTGTTTGCCCGCCAGGTTTCTCTTGCCAGCGATGAACTGCCGCAATTGCCAGCAGTCGCCCCTCAGCCAGGCGTTGCCTATATGGGGGACTGGCTATCAGCACTGATGAGTATCACTTTGGATAATGCGGGCCACAGTGCCACGCGCGATATCTCCATTGAACAAAACCAGCAACTTGGCCAGATCATCGGTCAAATGAAACAAGAGAATCTGCCATGCTAGCTAAAATTTTCCCCTGCGATCCGGCGGAACCGGGTTATGCGCAACTGATGGTTCGCCTGCGTGGCCAGGACGACCTACTGCCAACTCTCAACTTTACGTTGTGCAACAACGAGCAGAACTATCTGCAGCCCAGCGGCACCTGGAGCCCTGCGCCGCATGTGTTTACCGTCACGGGCGGTTATCCATTAGATAAGGGTAGCGCGTTCCGTATTGGCCCGGACTTACTTGACCCTCTGCTGGCTAGCCCTAGTCAGGTGCAAATTCAGGGGCAGTTAGCATCCGGTGAATCCCGTAGCACTACCCTGCAACTGGCGCGCGATACGCTATTATCCTCTGATGCCCGCGGCCAGACGGCCCATTACGGCGGAAGAAGTGTGCTGAACACCGAGGGCCCCTCCACAGAACCTCCTGTGGTCACTGAACCCAAACCCGAACCCGAACCCGAACCCGCGCCGAAAATAGCACGCCCCAAACGCAAGACCTCATTGGTACCGATCATCGTTGCCATCCTTTTGTTGCTGTTGATCGCCGCCGGTGCGCTCTGGTGGTTTATGGGCCGCGGCAACGACACCGCGCCAGCCACCGAGAAACAGCCAGAGCCACAGGCAGCTACGGCGAATGCCCCAGCGAATGCCAGTGAGTGTTCTCCTGCAAACCTGAAGAGCCAAAGTGAGCTCGATTTTGTGCAAAACTGCGTGCAACAGAAACTCGACAGTGACAAGTTGCTGACCATCATTCAGGCGGCCAAAGACGCTAAGAAATGCGGTGTGGCTCAGCGCCTGTATGCGCACAGTGCCCAGGCGGGGGATGCCAAAATCGCCCTCGCTTATGCCGGTGAATATGATCCGCAGGATCACCAATCCAGCGAATGTTTTAAAACACCAGACGCCGATACCGCCGCTTACTGGTACGACACCGTGCTGCAAGCCGATCCCGAAAACCAGAGAGCGAAGCAACGTCTTGCGGAGTTGAGAAAATGATAACAAAGCATCTTCTTCGGCTCTTATTGCCAATTTGCGGCCTGTTACTCACCAGCCATAGCTTTGCCGCAGAGGGAGACAAACCTCTTCTTCAAGAAGGGAAAAAAACCTTATTCCAACGCGTACTGACGACACCCGGTTGCAAACTGGGTAGCGCTGCAGGTGATGAGAAGGGCGAATTTCAACCCGCGTTTAGTAGCTTTTATGTTTATCAAAAAGCAGAAGTCAACGGTCAGAGTTGGGTCAAAGTGGGGCCAGACAGCTATGGCAAAACCATTGGCTGGCTGCCGCAGTCCTGCACCGTTGACTGGAAAATGCAGCTGACACTGGCGTTTACCAACCCGGCGAACCGTGACCGTTTAGTGTTCTTCAAAGACAAAAAAAACCTGGAGGATATCCTCAACGCGCCCGATCCCGTCTCGATCGTTGCGCCGCTGCGCGCCCATCTGAAACGCGATGGCCAGGCTGAGGGTGTGCTGGCGCAGGAGCCGGAATACTTTGTCGATCTGCAAAAGCAGTTCTACTTGTTGCCCATCCTCAGCGGTGAAGAGGTGATGACGGAGAGTGGCTTTTATACTCGCTTGCTAAACGTCGCGTCAGTGAGTAAGGCGGATCCCAAAGAGCAACAAGCCGATGATGTTAAGCAGTTGAAAGGTTTTAATGCATCGGTGGTTTTTGTTATCGACTCGACCCTCTCAATGGGCCCGTATATCGATCGCACCAAAGAAGCGGTTAACAAAATCTATGACAAGATTAAGCAGGAACATCTGCAAGACCAGGTGAAATTTGGTCTGGTTTCCTTCCGCTCCAACACCAAAGCGGTGCCGGGTCTGGAGTTCACATCAAAAATCTTCGCCGATCCTAACCAGGTGAAGGATGGAGAGGATTTCCTAAAGAAAGTTGCCGGACTCAAAGAGGCCAAAGTATCCAGCTCGTTATACGATGAAGATGCATACTCCGGTGTCATGTCAGCGATAGATAACATCGACTGGAGCCCATTTGGTGCGCGTTACATCGTCTTAATTACCGACGCCGGTGCCATCGATGGTAGCAACAAACTTTCTGCCACGGGGCTTGATGCCAAACAGCTGCGTCTGGAGGCGGGGAATAAAGGGATTGCGATTTATACCCTGCATCTCAAAACGCCGTCGGGTAAAGAGGACCATGCGAAGGCAGAAGGCCAGTACCGGGATCTCTCCAATTTCGACAGTACTCAGTCCAACCTTTACCAGTCCGTTGATGCCGGTGACTTAAAAACCTTTGGGCAACAGGTCGATACACTTGCAGGCGCGATAACAGAACAGGTGAAAGCTGCCTACATGGGCGATCCGGCTATCGGCAGTGCACTCTATTCTAAAGATGATGGCAAGAAGCCAACGCCAGAAAATAAATTGCTGGAAGACACGGCGCTGATTGGACACGCCATGCAATTGGCCTGGCTGGGTAAAAAGAATGACACTCAGGCCCCCCTGGTGTTTAAGGCCTGGATCAGCGATCGCGATCTGATCAAACAAAATATCCCCACGACCGACGTGCGTGTGCTGTTGACCAAAGGGCAATTGAGCGATTTAAGCGATGTTGTAAGCCAGATCCTGCAAGCGGCCAACGAAGGCATGATCTCACCCAACAAGATGTTTGAACGCTTGCGCACCGTAGCGGCCACCATGGGGGCGGATCCTAACCAGTTGAAACAGCAGGACAACGCCAAAATCAACGATCTCGGCGTTTTAGGGGAGTATCTTGCTGACCTCCCCTATAAAAGCGACGTGCTTAACCTCGATGAAGAGACATGGAAAAGCTGGGATGGTTTGTCGCAAGAGAAATTCATTCGTACGCTGTCGACGAAACTACGCTATTACCAGAAATACAATGCCGATGTTGATCGCTGGGTAGAACTCGCCAAAGGGAGTGACCCGCGCGACCGTGTCTATCCAGTACCGCTGGAAATGATGCCCTGATGCTACATATCGACGACTTGTGCGTTATCCGTGGCGAGGGGGATCACGCTCACCCTGTTTACCTGCCGCAGCTAAGCCTGCGGCCAGGCCAGGTGATGGCGGTAACCGGAGAAAGTGGTTGTGGCAAAAGCACCCTGCTTGAGGCTATTGGCTTACTACTCAGCCCTGCGAGCATTGGCCGTTTCACACTTCAGGGTAAGACATCGCTCGATATTGCCTCGCTGCTTACTCACAATCAGCAAGCGGAACTGGCCGAGATCCGCGCACGCCATCTCGGATTTGTGCTGCAAAATGGCGGCCTGCTCCCTTTTCTGAGCGTGCAGGACAACATCACACTGCCGTGCCAACTGCTTGGTATGACGCCGGATAAGGCCATGCTGAGCAGAGTGATTGATGCGCTGAAACTGGCCCCTCTGTTGAGCAAGTACCCGGCGCAATTGTCCTTTGGTGAAAGACAGCGAACCGCATTTGCCCGCGCCATTCTACATCGCCCCGCATTGGTGCTGGCCGATGAACCCACCGCGGCTCTCGACCCACACAATGCGCAGCAACTGTTTAGCCTGTTTATTGATCTGGTTGCTCAGGAAAATATGATGGCGCTGGTTGTGTGCCACGATTGGCCACTGGTGCAACGTTTCAATTTATCCTGCCTCGTTGCACGCCCTGGCTCAGGAGCCTCAGATCGGTCAGGGGTACTACCCCAAAGGGGAACTCACTTTGTCCTGTAACCGTACCCTGCTGTTAGGGCGTCTGGCACTGCAAGATCTCTGGCACGACCGCATGATCTCTTTTTGTATTGCTTCATCCTTGGTTGCGGTGATTGCCCCACTTCTGCTGCTATTCGGCCTGCGTTTTGGCATCGTCAGCCAGTTACAAGATGAGCTCGCCAACGATCCTCGTAACCTGGAAATCAGGATGTTAAGCAGCGGCAATTATGATCCCGAGTGGATAGCCAAGCTGCGCCAGCGTCCCGACGTGGGTTTTGCTATTGGTCAGACACGTTCACTCAACACCCTTGCTGACCTGCAGGTGGACAGTACCCATTTCATCGAAAATGCCGAGGTGATCCCCACCGATGTGGGTGATCCGCTGTTGGGCAAGCTCAAGGTTCAGCAGGAAAATGAGGTGGTATTAACGCAAGAAGCCGCGCGTAAATTGGCGGTGAAAGCGGGTGATACCGTGACGCTACGCGTCAGTCGCCAGCTGGATGGACGTCAGGAGTGGGGACGAAAAAGCCTGTTGGTCGTTGGCATATTACCTGCCACCTATTTCAACCGGTCAGCGATGTTTACGTCCTCTTCCTTGCTGTTGATGCTGGAGCACTTCAGAGACGGTTACGCCATCCCGGCGCTCGGGGTGAGTACCGGGCAGCCATTAAGCCCTCAACCACCCCGTTATGCACGCACCAGATTATATGCCAAAAGCATTGATCATGTGGCTAGCCTGGAACGCGACCTGCGTGTGCAACGCATCGAAACCTCCAGCCGACTTGCCGATATCGAGAATGTGAAAAGTATCAACCGGGTGTTGGGGCTGATTTTTAACATTATTGCCGGCACTGCGCTGATTGGCTGCATTGCCTCTCTGGTTGGATCGTTTATCGCTAACGTCGATCGCAAGCGCAAACACATTGCCGTACTGCGGCTGCTGGGCTTTACCGGCCCGGCGGTAGGCGGGTACGTCATTATGCAGGGTTGCTTACTGAGCCTGTTGGCTTATGTGGGCGGCTACGGCATCTATCTTATCGCCAGCCAGATAATTAACCGAGCACTAGCCGGGAGCCAGGCGACCGACCAAATGTTGTGCAAAATAACCCTGACCCACAGCCTGATGGCCATGGTCATGACCGTGGTGGTCGCACTGATTGTTGCCAGCATTGGGGCTTACCGGGCCATTAACATTGAACCTGCGCAAAGCCTGCGTGAAGTGTGATTTTTTACTCATTGATGATTAGCGGAGACTTTTCGTGACCTTAACGCCTGCTTCACTGCCGTACTGGTTAGTTTTTGGCCTACTTGCCAACGTCTCTTCTGCTCTGGCAGAGCCGTGGACGGAAAATAGCTGGAATCCCAAACCGGATAGCGAAGATATCGTCTTGCCAATGCCCTGCGAAGGCTCAATGGTGTTCCGTCGAGTCGAGATCCCAATGGCAGGTCCACTGGATGATCTGCCGATTACGCTGGGCCAGGACAGTGGGGATTGGGGCGTGATAGAACACACTTACCCCGCATTCATCGCCGGCAGCTTCACGGATAAAAAAGCCAAGGGGCGCTATTACCTGATGGCGAAATATGAACTGACGACTTTGCAGTATCAGGCATTAACAGAAGGCACTTGCCCGACGCCTTCGCGCAAGCTCAGTTTACCCATCACGGGGATCAGTTGGTTTGATGCCGTCAGCGCCGCCGATAAATACAACCAGTGGCTACGCACCCATGCCATGGATAAGTTGCCACAAGAAGATGGTGATGCAGGATTCTTGCGCTTGCCGACAGAAGTCGAATGGGAATTCGCCGCGCGCGGTGGCCTGAAAGTTAATAGCGCCGAATTCCGCGATCAGCATTACCCGATGGACGATATGAAGAACTATGAGTGGTATTCCGGCGCGCAGTCTTCAAATGGCCGCGTACAACTCATTGGGCTATTGCAGCCTAATCCTTTGGGTTTGTATGACATGCTGGGCAACGTGTCAGAGATGATGTTCAATCCATTTTATCTCAATAAGCTTAATCGCCTGCATGGACAAGCCGGAGGCTTCGTAGTGCGGGGTGGCAATTTCCTCTCTGGCCCGACAGAAATTCGCAGCGCGACCCGCAAAGAAGTGAATTACTACGATCAGGCCACGCCTTCCATCAGTAAAACGACCGGCATGCGCTTGGTTCTGGTGGCACCGACCATTACCTCACCGGACAAAGTGAAACTGCTGGAAAAAAGCTGGGAAAACCTTGGGGCTGAAAATCAGGCTGACACTACAAAAGGCGAGGCGGCAAAAGACACGGCTAAAGCACTGGGCAGTCTTGCGTCGAATGTCGACGATGCCGCCCTGAAGCAGAAGCTGAAAGACCTGGAAAATCAGCTGCGTGCCAGTAATCAGAAACAACAGGAAGAGCGCGACCAGTCTATCCGCGCCAGCCTGAATTTAGGCTCTTTCCTCTGCACCAAGCTGCAGGATGATGGCCGTTTCCTTGATTTCCTGAACCATAACTACGAACTGCTGTGTAAGAACAAAGACGCCAGCGATACCAGTTGCGCCATCCGTAAAACTAAACTGGGCGAGCAATCGGACAGGCTGCAACAGCTGACAGGGTATTACGCCAGCAGCCTTGTCGATGCGGCCACCCTGTATGGGAAAGAGGGGTTGCAACACGAAGTCACGGTGTTTGATCAAATGCTCACGTTGAACAAACGTCTTTCAGGGCTGAAGCCTTTCCTCGCAGCCCACTGGCAGAACCAGCAGAAGTATCTGGAGAACGGCAAGATTGATACCGCAGGCTGGCTGGACAGCTGCAAAAAGATCAACGCCGCTCCACAGGCTATCGCTCAGGAAAAGTAGCTGAAGACCGGGAGTGGCCCTACCCGCACTGTTGATGCCTTTTATCACCGTGCTATCTTACCCACTCGCTCTACCGCAACCGGATCAACAGCAATGGCAAAACAACGTGTAGGAATCGTGTTTGGCGGCAAGTCTGCTGAGCATGAAGTGTCGTTACAATCAGCAAAAAACATCCTCGAAGCGATTGATAAGAGCAAATATGAGGTGATGTTGCTGGGGATTGATAAACAGGGCGAGTGGCATCTGAATGAGGCATCAGGCTTTCTGCTGAATGCCGATAACCCAGCGTTAATTACCTTGAACCGCTCAGGCGAAAACGTGGCGCTGGTGCCGGGCAGTGCTTCGCAGCAGCTGATTAGCCGCCAGCAGGCGCAACCGCTGTCACAGCTGGATGTGATCTTCCCGATCGTTCACGGCACCCTGGGTGAAGATGGATCGCTGCAGGGCTTGTTGCGTATGGCGAACCTGCCATTTGTCGGTTCGGATGTGCTGGGATCGGCGGTGAGCATGGATAAAGACTTCACTAAGCGCTTGCTGCGTGATGCGGGATTGAAAGTGGCACCCTGGATCAGCGTCACTCAGGCGCAGCGTGCTCGTCTGGATGCGCAAGCCGTGGTCGAGCAGTTTGGATTACCGCTGTTTATCAAGCCCGCCAATCAGGGATCGTCCGTCGGCGTGAGTAAAGTGGATCGCGTTGAAGATTTGGCGGCAGCCCTTGACCTGGCCTTTACCTTCGATCGCAAAGTGCTGATCGAACAAGGTATTAAAGGTCGCGAGATTGAGTGTGCGGTGCTGGGTAATGATGAACCGGAAGCCAGCCCGTGCGGTGAAGTGGTGGTGCATGATGCCTTTTATTCCTACGACACCAAATATATCAGTGCCGACGGTGCGCAAATCGTGGTGCCTGCCGCCATCACCGAGCAAGAAAGCACAGCGATTCGTGAGGTGGCGATCCGCGCTTTCCAGGCGCTGGAGTGCTTCGGCATGGCGCGCGTGGATGTGTTCCTGACGGAGCGTGGCGAGATTGTGGTGAACGAGGTGAATACTTTGCCGGGCTTCACCAATATCAGCATGTATCCGAAGTTATGGCAGGCGGCAGGATTGAGTTACAGCGATTTGATTACGCGCTTGATTGAGTTGGCGCAGCAGCGTCATCAGCAAAGCAGCCAGTTAAAAAGCAGCGTTTAATCAGTAAGATCAGAGCCGTTTACTGGTGCGCATGAAGGTACAACCGAGCATGTGGGTAACAGATCAGACCGGGCACTTTTTGCTGGTCTGGCTGTGGGTATCGTGCACGGCCCCATAAAGGCCAGCCCGATCGCAAAGGAATCACGCATCCATGCAGATCGACCGCCGCTCCAGGCGGCGGACGCTTTGCTCTTCGGGCTGGCCTTTACGGGGCTTTTAGCATGGTCATTGCTGTGGCCGGTGTTGGCATCAATATTCTCACCAACTCTCGTGGCGCAATTTATTGCGCATTTGCGCATCTCAGGCTACGTCATTCACCATGCTGCGGGGTTCCATCGCCGGAGAGGTTTGATTACGGCCATTGCGTTTCGAGAGATAGAGATTCTTATCCGCCGCTGACACCAGGCGATTGATCACGCCTGGCCATTCGCGTTCGTTGATGCCACTACCGCGCGCCAGACCTAAACTGGCAGTCACGGTCACGGTGTTGCCCTGAATCCAGAACTTCTCTTTGACCATCGCCTGACGGATGGCTTCCGCCAGTTGATACAGTTGCAGGTGGCTGTAGTCGAACACCACCACCACAAACTCCTCGCCACCAAAGCGACACACCATGCCGCGATTCCCCACCACTTTCTGGATGCGCCGCGCAATTTCTTCCAGTACGCCATCACCGGCATCATGGCCGAAGTTGTCGTTGATCGCTTTGAAATAGTCGACATCCAGCATTAAGACGCCCGCTTCACGCTGCAGGGAGAAAGGCTCTTGCTTAAGGCTTTCATATAAGCCTGAACGTGACAGTAGCTGGGTAAGGAAATCAAAATTAGCACGCAGCGCCAGGCGATGATTAAGCTGGCGGACTGCATCCATGCTTACCGCCACCAGCAGTGGGCTTAAGGCCACGGTGGCAACGCCAAGGCGCGCCGACGTGAGGTGGCTGATAGGCAGCAGTGCGTCATCGCCCTGAATATTCATCACGCCATGAGAGACGAGAACGATCTCAGTGATGCCGGTAATCAGGATCACCAGGCTTGTAACAGGAATCGGTAACACGATGGCGCACCAGATCAACGCCGGCACAGGGAAAGTCAGGCTACCTGCGCCGCCAATCAGCGCGCCCATGGTCAAGGACAATATCACCGCCGCCAGCGGCAACAGCTTGCCAGGATGCAGCAAGGCACGCGGGGAAACGCTGCGTAGCGAACGCGCCAGCATCACCGGTAACAGCATTAATGAGGTGGAGAACTGCTCGCTAAACCAGTCACCCCAGGCCACCACAAAGCGTGCATTGAAATCGATATCCTGCGCCCACGCGCCCCAGGTCGCACAGGCGGCGGCCCCAAGAAAACAGGCCGGGAAGATGCGCATCGCATTGAACACCTGGCTGTTAGCGGAAGGCGGTTGCAGATGCTTGATCAGCATACTGACTGAAACGAGGATAAACAGGATATTGGCGAAGTTGACCGTCACGGCGGGCAGCGCCCATCCTGAAAACACCGTGTCGTTAAAAATCATCGCAGCAAAACACACCAGATAACTGGAGGTAGTGTGCAGGAAAGGATTACGCACCATCAAACCGGCAATCAGTGCGTTCACCGGCCAAAACAGTGAAAATTCCTCAGGAACACGCAAATGGCTGCCAATAAAGCAGAAGAAAAGCGTAATGAGGAACAGCGAGAGTGCATTCTTTTTTAAATTATTCTCAGCAAACAGCTTAACGCGCATACGTCTGAACCCTGTGACCTGGAAATCGCTGCTCTCTGCCCACGGGTATCAGCAAGCATTAAACCTGAAATACCCGTGTGATGATTCGGCAATTAAGCGGGTGTTCGTCAACCTACTCTGCGGCTGGCGGTGCTCAATCGCTGCAATTATGCCCTGCAAATAAAAAAATCGGATATCCGAGATATCCGATTTTTACCTTAAAAACCAGCTTTTAAGCAAAGTGATATTGCTATTTCACCGCAACCGGCCACTGACTCAGACGAATACCACGTTGAGGGGCGTTTTCACCGAAATCCTGCAGGACCGCTTTGACGTCCGGGTCCATGTACTCGGCGTTATCGTGGTCGACAATCACCGTGCTGTTTTCCGGGATCTCCGCCAGCAATCCCTGCAATTTCGGGTTGTGCATAAAGGTCAGATTCTGCTGGAAGCGCAGGACGTAGTGATCGTCATGGCGGGTTAACTGCAAAGCATTACGATGGCTCTTATAAATGCTGTAGAGGATCTGCGTGGCGATCCCGATGCCAATGCCCGCCAACATGCCAAACACGATAATGCCGCCAATGGTGGCGAGGAAAGGAACGTACTGCTGTGCCCCCATGCGGAATTGCTCAACGAACAGACGCGGCGTCGCCAGCTTGTAGCCGGTGTACAACAGCACGGCCGCGAGGCTGGCTAACGGAATGGTATTTAGCAGATCGCTGAACCACAGCCCGCAAATCAACAACAGCGCGCCGTGGATCAAGATGGAGAGCTTGCTTTGCGCCCCGACGCTGACGTTCACCGAGCTGCGTACAATCACGGCGGTGATCGGCATCGCACCCAGCAAGCCAGCCGTCAGGTTGCCGACGCCTTGGGCGAACATCTCTTTATTCGGAGACGGCGCCGGATGCTGAGAACGCAACTTTTTCAGTGCCTCCTGGCTCAGCAAAGTTTCCAGGCTTGCCACCAGCGCCAGCGTCACGGCGACCACCCAAACCGACGGATTTTGCCATGCCAGCCAGTCCGGCGTTTCCAGTTCAGCCGCCAGTGCCGACAGGCTGTCAAAGGCCGGCAAGACGATGCGGGGCAGCCCGTCCGCCAGGCTTGGGAACAGGCGATCGCCAAACAGCGTCGCCATACAACCGAACAGTACCGCGACTAACGGCCCCGGGATCCAGCCCAGCGCCTTAACCGACTTCACTACGGGAGTGGTCCACAGCCATAAAATCGCCAGGCCGATGCCTGCTACCAACATCGCACTGAGAGAAAACTGGAAATCGCCCTGCACCAGCGAGACCAGCTCAGCATCCCCCGCCGCACCGAGTGCGACGGGGACCTGCTGCATAATCAACAAAATACCGATGGCCGCCAACATGCCTTTAATCACGCTGCTCGGCACCAGGGAAATAAAGCGACCGGCGCGCAGCACACCGAACAGGCACTGCAACACGCCCGCCAGAATCAATGCGGTGAGAAAAGCAGAAAAGCTGCCGAGTGTCTCGATCGACGCGACCACAATGGTGACCAGACCCGCTGCCGGGCCACTGACCGCAAAGCGTGATGGACTCAGCGAGGTGACCAGCAGACCACCGATCACACCGGTAAGCAGCCCGGCAAAAGGCGGTAAACCGCTGGCCTGCGCAATGCCTAAACAGAGTGGCAAGGCCACCAAAAACACTACCAGCCCGGCGGGTACATCCTGACGCAGTGTATTTAGATTCATGGCACAGGTCCCTCGGTAAATGGCTGGGCCAGCTGTTTCAGCTGACCGATCCACAACGAATGTGGTTTCTGCTGATACAGATATTGCGCAAAATAATCTGGATTGTGCTCAAGGCGTTGTAATGCCACGCTGCGATTTTTCGCTAATAAGGGTTTTAGTGTCGTCATAATTATCTTTTCTCTACTGCCAGAAATAGGATTTTCAGGCTGAGCCACAGGAGTTTAAAAGCCGCAAGGACAGGCGATGGAAGGCAAAATCCGCGCTCCTTCACAGAAATTGTTTATAGCTGCTAATGCTTGGTGTTGCATGCTGAATATTTCCATGCGCCATAAAACAACACGTTCTGTAAAATTAACGTCAAAAAATGTCATTTGAACGTAATTTAGTGCAAGCGAGAGAGTTGAATTTAAAATCAGCATATTAAATAAATATCAATCAATTAAGACGAGATTTAAATCATTCATTTCAAATGAAATGACAAAAATATACACGCACTCTCTTTATGCCTATGTACTGGTATGGTGATATAAACAATTTGGGGTGAGAAAAATCTTAATTATAAAATTTATGATTAGCGTGATTCACTGGATTAATATTAAGTTAGCGGAATTTTTCGCTAAAATACCACCAACAACAAAGCAAGATATCAGGAAAATAATGAGGGGAGTAATAATGACGAAGAAAAGTAAATATGACTGGCCCTGAATAAAGGATTAATAGCGCCTGCCAGACAGGCGCTATTTCGCTTGACGAATTATTTACCGTTCCACGCTTTCAGGCGAGCTTCACGGACCTGCAGCTGCTGTTCCGGCGTCAGCTTGTTGTAGTTTTCCGCCATGCCGCTCTCCCAGTCACCGTACAGCGGATTAGGCAGCACGATAAACTGGGTGCCAAAACGCTGGTGATTAAGGCTGACAAACTGCTGGCGTTGCGCATTGCCCTGATGCCAGATTCCACCGCCGAAGTCATTCAGATTATCGCCCACATACAGCACCACGTTGTAGCCCGCATTTTTGATGGCATCAAAACGATCCTGTTTGTTGGAGTTTCCGGTGCTGAGGCGCACGGTTTGGTCGCTGACACCGCTGAAGCCCAGCTTGTTGAGGTTATCCACTGTCGCCGCGTAATCCTTTTGGTCGCGGTTAGAAACGTAGAACATGGTGCCGCCATGACTGTTCACGTAGTTGGCAAACTCTACTGCGCCCGGCACCGCAGTGGCCTGACGCGCCTGAGTCCAGGCGGACCAAGTTTTACCGGAGAACGGCTGACCGTTTTTCGCCTGCCATGCGCTGTAGGCGCTGTTATCGATCATGGTTTCATCCAGATCGACAATCACCGCTTTAGGCTTGCCCGCCAGCGAAGGGGCGGCATCAAATGCCATACGGGCGCTGTTGAATGCCTGCCAGCTTAACGCCTGATATTCCCCAGACTGCTGGAACCAGTTCACCGCCAATACCGATTGCTGGCTGAGTTGCTGCTGAGCCTGCTGTTTGGCGGGTTGTGCGCATCCTGTCAGCAGCAGCGCAAGCATGCCGGACGCCGCCAGCAATGTGGTGTTTTTCATCATTTCATCCTTAAGTGATTATGGTCAGTTTGTGTAAAGCTTTAAAAATGTAGCAGTTAACGTAAGCTGTGGGCAGAAGAAAGCTGCCGCCCAGTCAAAGGAGACACTTATGTCACATGCCGGACCGCGCTCAACCCTGCTTGATGCTCTGCCATGGCTTGATTATGCCTTTCAGCCTGCGGGCCAACCGGTGCCCACCGATGCCGCTTACGGCCAGCAGCGCCATACCGCCACCGTGGTGCTGGCGACGCAGAATCAGCCGCCAAAAAGCTGTGAATCTGATGGCGTAATCGGTGAAGATCACCTGCCCGTGGCGGTCTATACCGCAGACTGCCTGCCGGTGCTGTTTGCCGATACCCAGCACCATCTGGTTGCGGCGGTGCACGCCGGATTAAAAGGGACGCTGGCAGGCGTGCTGAACAGCGCGATTGATGGCCTGCTGGCGCGCGGCGCTCGCCCTGACACGCTGCGTGTCGCCATCGGCCCGGCGATTGGGCCATGCTGCTATGAGTTGGGTAAGGATTTAGTGGCAGAGATGCAGCAGCGTGATGATTTGCCTGAATTAAAATGGGCCAACCAGCAACCGCAAAATAGCGCGGCGATCCGTCCGCAGGCCCGCGCGCATCATCAGGGTGTCTGGTTTGATTTGCCGCATCTGGCACGGGGATTGTTGTTACAGCGCGGTATGGCGGCGCAACACATTGAGCTGCTGAATGTGTGCACCTATTGCATGGCAGAGTCGGGATCGAGCTATCGCTTCAACACCCATTTTGACAGCGGCTTCCAGTCACGTTTTTCGTGGATTCGCCGCCGGGACTGATGGCTTCACGTCCCTGTGAAGCCGTGACCTCAGTGGATGATGGCGTTGAGCGCCAGTACTCCCGCCAGGCCGAGGATAGAGATCAGCGTCTCCATCACTGTCCAGGTTTTCAGGGTTTCCACCACGCTGAGGTTGAAGTAACCCTTGAACAGCCAGAAACCAGGATCGTTAACGTGTGAGGCGATCACACTGCCCGATCCCACCGCCAGCACCATCAATGCCGGATCGGCATGGGTCGCAGCAATGATCGGCGTGACGATCCCCGCCGTAGTGATCGCCGCCACGGTTGCCGATCCCAGTGCGATACGCAGCATGGCGGCCACGGTCCAGCACATCAACAGCGGAGAGAGCGACGATCCTTTCATCATGTCGGCAATGTAGTTACCGACGCCGCTGTCCACCAGCACCTGCTTAAAGGCACCGCCGCCAGCAATGATGAACACGATCATGGCGATGGCGGCAATCGACTCGCCGCACATATCCATCACCTCTTCCATCTTGCGTCCATTGCGCAGGCCCAACGTCAGCACCGCAATCACCACCGCGATAAACAGCGCCACCGCTGGGTTGCCGATGAACTCAAAGAACTGGCGCAGCGGGTTCTCTTTCGGCGTGGTCAGCTCAAAGACTGCGGCAATCGCCATCAGCACCACGGGGATCACCGCCGCAAAGATACTGATGCCGAAGCCTGGCATCTCCTCTTCACTGAAGATTTTAGGGTTGTACAACCCTTCCGGCGGCGACTTCTCAAAGCTCTTGAGGAATTTCGAGAAGATCGGCCCAGCCACGATCACCGTAGGAATGGTGATGATCATGCCGTACAGCAAGGTAGTACCGAGATTCGCTCCAAAGATGGTGGCGATGGCGGTTGGGCCGGGATGCGGCGGCAGGAAGCAGTGCGTCACGGAGAGCGCAGCCACCATCGGTACGCCGACGTACAGCAGGGGCAAACCGGCCGCGGCGACGATGGTGAACACCAGCGGCAGCAGCAACACGAAGCCCACTTCGTAGAACATCGCCAGGCCGACGATCAAGCCGGTGACCACCAGCGCCCACTGCAGCCGTTCCTTACCAAAGGCCGCAATCAAGGTGGTGGCAACACGCTGTGCCGCACCGGTATCCGATACCAGCCGCCCGAGCATGGCACCGAAGCCGAGGATCATCGCTAATCCGCCGAGCGTCGAACCGATACCTTTCTGGATCGAGGCCATCACGTTAAGCGGCGTCATGCCTTCGGCAATCCCGACCACCGCGGAGACAAACACCAACGCAATGAAGCCGTTGACCTTAAATACAATCATTAACACCAGCAGCAGTATCACACCCAGCACAATAATGGTTATTGGCATTTTTTATTATCCTTAGAAATACAGAGGGGTGATTAAGGTTTAGGCGCGGCCCGGCAATAATGCCAGCCGCGCCATGGCATTACACGGCGACGCGCATACCGCCATCAACAAACAGCAGATGACCATTCACAAAATCAGAGGCACCAGAAGCGAGGAACACAGCCGCACCAATCAGCTCTTCCGGTTTACCCCAACGAGCAGCTGGAGTGCGTTTGGTGAGCCAGCCGGTGAAGGCCGGATCGTCGGCCAGCGCCTGCGTCATTTCAGTGACAAAGTAGCCCGGTGCGATGGCGTTCACCTGGATATTATGGCGTGCCAGCTCGACGCACATGCCGCGCGTCAACATGGTCACCGCCCCTTTTGAGGCAGCATAAGGCGTGATAGTGTCGCGGCCCAATTCGCTCTGCATCGAACCAATATTGATGATCTTGCCGCGTTGACGATCGACCATTTTCTTCGCCACGGTTTGTGACACCAAAAATACCGCGGTCTGGTTAACGGCAATCACGTCATTCCAGTCCTGCTCCGGGAATTCCAGGAATGGACGACGACGCTGAATACCGGCATTGTTGACCAGAATATCGATCGGCCCCCACTCCGCTTCAATCTCATCCACCGCTTGTTGCACCTGGGCAGACTGCGTCACATCAAAGGCTTTGGCGTGCGCGCGCAGGCCCAACTCGCGTAATTTCTCTGCGCCCTTCTCTGCGCCCTCAGCGGTGGTGGCGTTAATAATCACTTCCGCGCCGGCTTCACCTAAACCCCGTGCCAGCAGAAAGCCGATGCCGCGCGCAGAACCGGTGAGCAATACACGTTTGCCTTCGAGGGAAAATAACTGACTCATCACTGCTCCTTAAAAGGTTAACTGAACTTTCGCTGCACGGGTTTTGTCCCCAGCAAACTGCAATGCTGCATCGATGTCCTGCAAATCGTATTCACCGCTGAACAACGGCAGCGGTTGCACTACGCCGGTCGCCAGCCACTCCACGGCGGTGTTGAACTCGTGCGTGAAGCGGAAAGAGCCGACCAGCTGAATCTCTTTAGCAATCAGCGCCATAATCGGGAAGTTCGGGATGGTGCCGCCCATGCCGACCTGCACCAGCGTGCCTTTGGCGCACACCACATCCAGACAGCGCTGCAGTGAAGACGGGTGGCCAGACGCTTCAAACGCCACATCGAAATAGCCTTTGTCCGCCAGATACGGCGTGAAATCGCCGTCGGCGGCGTGGATCACCTCGCTCGCGCCCATCTGCAACGCCATGTTCAGTGAACGCTCACTGATATCGCTGCACACCACTGAAGCGGCACCGCGCGCTTTGGCGGCGGCGGCAATCAAGCAGCCGATCGGCCCCACGCCAGAGATAAACACGTGTTTGCCGGTGAGATCGCCCGCCTGATGCGTGGCATGGATGCACACCGCCAGCGGCTCGGCAAACACCATCACCGTTTCATCTGCGTCCTGTGGGAAGGGAACGCACTGCTTGCTGTCCACCACTTTGTATTGGGTGAAACCGCCATCCACGTGAGGTACATACATGGCGCTGCCGAAGAAGCGCATGGAGGTGCACTGATTTTCCTGATCGCGCCGGCAGTATTTGCACTCGCCACAGGGTTTGGACGGGTTGACCGCCACTTTCTGATCCGGCTTGAGGTTAGGATCATCACTCTCGACCACCTGACCGATAACTTCATGACCGAGGATCATCGGCATTTTGACTTCAAAATTGCCGACTTTACCTTCCTGGTAGTAGTGCAGATCTGAACCGCAGATCCCGCCGCGCGTAATCCGCACCAGCGTGCCTTTACCCTCCCACTTCACCTGCTGCTGCGCGACGCTGACCTGTTTTTTACCGGTGATCACGCAGGATTGCGTTTCGATATTCATGATTTCCCCATTTGGTGCTGTAGCAATGGCGCCATAACAACGGGATCCGCACGACAAAACTGTGAACCAGATCACTCAAAATCATGTTACGAAAAAGGTGTTACCTGGAACGTGAACTACTCGTGCTGAAGATGGAAGCTGGATCACTTTTTTCTGGCGAAAACCAAGAACGGTCTGGGGGATTAAGCGGGAGCGGTTGTGCCATTATCGCTCCACCCTCACCTGGGAATGTTGTTTAGATTGAATCTGACAGGAGTCATAACCAAAGAGCTAATTCATTAGCCCGCATCTTCATGTTATTACAGGGCGCGCAGGTTTCTTCCCGTGCCTGGCGAAGGAGTCCGAACCTTTCGCTTGCGACTTGCCGCCCTGCTTTTTTTGAGGTTTCTCACAGCCTGAACGCCGCGAATTTCCATCCCGCCCTTTTCCCGCTACAGTTCACTCATCCGACCACTTTCTGAGACTGTGATCATGACTGAGCATTACGCCCACTTGTTTACCCCGCTTGATCTGGGATTTACCCAACTGAAAAACCGTTTTTTGATGGGCTCAATGCACACCGGGCTGGAAGAGCATGCCGATGGTGCTGAGCGCCTGGCGGCGTTTTATGCCGAACGGGCGCGTGAAGGGGTGGCACTGATCGTGACGGGCGGTATCGCGCCGAATCCGCAAGGGGTGGGTGCGCAAGGGGGTGCCGTCCTTAACCTGGAAAGCCAGTGCGACTGGCACCGCACGCTCACCGATGCGGTGCATGCGGAAGGCGGTAAAATTGCCCTGCAAATTCTTCATACCGGACGCTACAGCTATCAACGCGATCTCGTGGCGCCTTCGGCGTTACAAGCCCCGATTAACCCCTTTACCCCGCGTGAACTCAGCGATGCGGAGATTCGGCAAACCATTGCGGACTTCGCGCACTGCGCCCGCTTAGCTCAGCAGGCCGGTTATGACGGCGTGGAGATCATGGGCTCGGAAGGCTATCTGATTAATCAGTTTTTGGTCGCGCACACCAACCATCGCGATGATCACTGGGGTGGCGATGTCGTGCGCCGTCGTCACTTTGCGCTGGCGGTGACCCAGGCGGTACGTGAAGCAGTGGGTAACGAGTTTATTATTATCTTCCGCCTGTCGATGCTCGACCTGGTGAATAACGGCAGCTCGCTGGAAGAGACGCTGACGCTGGCAAAAATGCTGGAACAGTGCGGCGTGACGCTGTTCAACAGCGGCATTGGCTGGCATGAAGCGCGCATTCCTACCATCGCCACCTGCGTGCCGCGCGCTGGATTCGCCTGGGTGACACAACACTTACGCGAAGCTGTGTCGGTACCGGTTATCGCCACCAACCGTATTAACCATCCGCAGGTGGCGGAAACGCTACTGCGCGATGGCGTCGCCGATATGGTGTCGATGGCCCGCCCCTTCCTCGCCGATGCGGCTTTTGTGCGCAAAGCACAAGCCGGGCAGCCCGATGCCATTAATACCTGCATTGCCTGTAATCAGGCCTGTCTCGACCAGATTTTTGTCGGCAAGGTCACCTCTTGCCTGGTCAACCCTCGCGCCTGCCATGAAACGCTGATGCCGATTGAGCCTACACAGCACCGCAAACAGATCGCGGTGGTGGGTGCTGGCCCCGCAGGCATGGCGTTTGCACTGCAGGCGGCGCAGCGCGGGCATCAGGTTACGCTGTATGAAGCCGATGCGCAGATTGGTGGGCAGTTTAATATCGCCCGGCAGATCCCCGGCAAACAGGAGTTCAGCGAAACGCTGCGCTATTTCCGCCATCAGTTGGAAGCCGCAGGCGTGGCGATCCATACGCAGCATCGTGTCTGTGCAGATGAACTGGAAAGCGCAGATGAGGTGGTGATTGCCACCGGTATTACGCCGCGCCAGTTGAGCATTCCGGGCATCGATCACCCCAGCGTGCTCAGCTATCTCGAGGTGATCCGCGATAAAAAAACGGTGGGACAACGCGTGGCGATTATTGGTGCCGGCGGTATTGGTTTCGATACCGCCGAGTTTTTGCTGCATCGAAATGAACATGAGGACTTCTACCAAAGCTGGGGCATCGATCGCAGCATGCAGGCGCGCGGCGGATTAGTTCGCCCGCAGCCGCTGGCAGCCGATCGGCAAATCTGGCTGTTACAGCGTAAGTCGGGTAAACCCGGTGCCGGACTGGCAAAAACCACCGGCTGGATCCACCGCGCCAGTTTGCAGGCACACGGTGTGCAGCTGTGGGGCGATGTTGAATATCTGAAGATTGATGATGAAGGACTGCATCTGCGCCATCAGGGCGAGGCGATCACGCTGGCGGTGGATAACGTGGTGATTTGTGCCGGTCAGGAACCGATGCGCCAGTTGGCGGATGAACTGGCCGCACGCGGTAAAGCAGTGCGGCTGATTGGTGGCGCGGATGTGGCGCAGGAGCTGGATGCTCGCCGCGCCATCGCTCAGGCGACTGAACTGGCGCTCAGTGTGTGATTAACGCAGTTTAACCGAGCGCAGCACCACAAATTTGGCATTGGACGCCACCAGCTCACAGTTGCCAAACAGCTTTTTCATTTTGACGTGATAACCGAGGTGACGGTTGCCAACAATGCGCAATTCGCCGCCATATTGCAGGCAACGTTTGGCATCGCGCAGCATTTGCCAGGCCAGATGATCGGTCACCGCGTGCTGCTGGTGGAACGGTGGATTACACAGCACGGCGTGCAGACGATCCGACGGGAAGCCACTCAGCACGTTGTTAACGCGGAACTGGCAGCGCGCCAGATCCTGCGGACGGTTCACTTCCACATTGAGCTGGCTGGACGCCACCGCCATGTAGGATTCGTCATAGAACAGCACCTCAGCGTTCGGGTTCTGCTCCAGCGCCAGTAAACCAATCACGCCGTTACCGCAGCCCAGATCGAGAATTTCACCTTCAATATCTGATGGCAGATGCTGCATAAAGAAGCGTGCGCCGACATCCAGCGAACCGCGTGAGAAGACGTTGGCGTGGTTATGGATCTGGTAAGACGAATCATCCAGTGGCCAAACCGTTGTGTCTGATACCTCCGGCAATTTCGGTTCCGTGAAGGTGCAATAAATCAGACGGGCTTTCTTCCACGCCAGTGACGTTTTGCTCTCACCGAGGATACGGTCAAACAGCTGTTGCGTGGAATTATGAATGTCTTTGGCTTTTGCCGCGCCGATGATCAGCGTATCAGGCGTGACCACTTTGCGCAGCGCACGCAGTTGATGCTCTAACAGCGCCAGCGCTTTCGGGATTTTGATCAGTACGGCGGCAGGCGCGGCCGGCAGTGGCGCCAGGCTATCGATAAAGTGCACCTGATCTTCATCCATTTCATTCAGACGCAGGTTCTGTTTTGCCGCCATCTGGCTGAGCCAGGAATCGCTCACGTGCCAGACTTCACGGTTGCCCAATCCACAGGTCAAGGCGCCAAAATTGTCGTTGAACACCAACACCGGTCCATCTGGCAGGGCTTGCTGCAACAGGTATTCATCGGCGGAATCCCACGCCTGTAACGGGCTTTCTTCACGCATTGGCGGGAAGCGCTGCAACGTCAGCGTGCGATCGGTCAGTTCAAATTGGCTCATGGAATCTCCGGCGTGGTACACTTTGCGCGATTTTCGCCCTAAAAAGGGGGCGCAGTATACTGTCTTTCGTCGGGAATCCCAATGTCATTAATCTATCTGCAGGGTTACCCTGAAAACATCCTCGAACAGGTGCAGTTGCTGATTGATAATCAGCGATTAGGCAGCTTTTTGCAGGAACGTTATCCCGATACCCACGATGTAGTCAGCGATCGGGCACTTTACGATTACACCCAAGCGATGAAAAGCCGCTATATGCGCAGCGCGCCGCCAGTGAGCAAAGTGATTTGGGATAACAAAATCAAGGTGATGAAACATGCGCTTGCCCAGCACACGGCCATTTCACGCGTACAGGGTGGCAATCTGAAAGCCAAAGCCGAGATTCGCATCTCGACCTTCTTCCGCCTGGCGCCGGAGCCTTTTCTGCGCATGATCGTGGTGCACGAACTCGCGCACCTGAAAGAGAAAGAGCACGATAAAGCGTTTTACCAACTCTGCTGCCACATGGAACCGGATTATCACCAGCTGGAGTTTGATGCGCGCCTGTGGATGACAGACCAGGCGATGCGCGGCAACGCGGCTTAAAGAAACTCCTGCGCCTTCTGTATCAAGCTGGTTTTGGTCAGGGCGCCCATAAAACGGCGCTCCTGCGGGTTGTTCAGCACCGGCAAGCGCTCCAGTGTCACCCGCGCAAACGCCTCCCAGCCTTCTCGCATACTCTGATTCTGATAAATACACGGGAAGTTATCGTCCATCACACTGCTAACTGGCGAATCCAGGGTGATCTCCTGCGTCAGCACTTTGCGTGAGATATCGTGAATCGACACCACGCCAAGGAACTGCCCAACGCTGTTGATCACGTAGACATAGCGTTCACGTTTGAGCGAACTCACCGCCAGCGCCTGTCCCACTGACTCTTCCGGTTGCAGCGCCGCACCGGGGATGATCAGCTGATCCACGCGCATATTATCGAAGTCGAATTTGGCTTCTGAACGGCTAAAGTGATTGCTCACCACCGGATAGGTGCTGGCGGATTGCAGCCGGTACACCACCATCGAGGCCAACACCGAGGCAATCATGATTGGGAACAGCAGGCTGCTGTTGAGCGTCATCTCCAGTACCATCAACATCGCCATTAACGGCGCCTGACTGACTGCTGCCAGCACCGCCGCCATGCCAATCGCCGCATACAGCAAGGTGTTACCCACCGGTATATGCAGCACTACGCCAATCTGCGCCAGTGCCACGCCCAGCAACGCGCCTATCAGTAAAGAAGGGGTAAACAGCCCGCCCACCGCGTTCGATCCCACCGACAGTGTGGTCGCCAGGGTTTTCAGCACCAAGAGGCCCACCAATCCCGCCAGCACATAGTGACCATCGATGATTTTCACGATCACTTCGTAGCCATTGCCCAGAATATCCGTGGAGATCAGCGCCAAAAAACCCACCGCTAAACCGCCTAACCCCAGGCGGGCGGGCAGAGATGAGATACGAGCAAACTGCGCTTTACTGCGTGCAATCAACTTAATCAGCAGCCAGCCCGCACCGCCCGCCACCAAACCAATCAGAATGGTCATCAGCAAGCTGCTGATATCCATCTGGAATAGCGCTTCGGAGAGCGGATAAAGCGCGCTGCGGAAACCCAATGACCACATGGTCATTACCGCCACCGCCGACGCGACAATCAACGGGATCAAGCGTTGTAAGGCCGAAATACCGAAGGCAATTTCAGCCACGAAGATCGCGGACGCTAAGGGAGCGTGATACACCGAAGAGAGCCCAGCCGCCGCGGCCATTGCTACGATATCGCTGTTACGCATCTGCGGAAACCAGCGTCCGATAAGACTGCCGCTCAGCGCCGACAGCTGCACCATCGGCCCCTCTTTACCGATCGAGGCGCCGCTGCCGATACTGGCAATCGATGACAGCGCACGGAACAGTGAGGTTTTGGTCGGCACCGCATCCAGACGGGCGTTGATCACTTCGAGGTAATCGGTTTTGACCGTTTCCTGTTTCTCGATCGCCACGGCAAAACGCAGGAAATAGCCCGCCAGCACCCCGCCTGCACCCACCAGCAGTGGCCAAAAGATCCACGGCCAGACGTGCATCGCCACGGTGATTTCGCTGTCGCTGTTAAACAGCAAACGGTTGATGAGATCAATCACGCCGCGAAAGGCGAGCGTCACCAGCGAGGCGACAAATCCCACGGGGATAGCGATTAACAGCGTGGTCCAGTTCAATGCATGTTTACTTCCACTCACCCACGCGTCCCCGTTTGCTGGTTAAGAAAAATGTGCCGCATCATCATATTGGAATGCGGATCGCATGATCAAATTTCGTCTGACGACCTTCCCGCTGAACATGCTACTCTGCCGCTTTACTGTTGCAGGAGAGCTAACCGTGATTCGTTTTGCCATTGTGGGAACCAACTGGATAACCCGCCAGTTTATCGACGCCGCGCACGAGACCGGCAAAATGAAGTTAAGTGGCGTCTATTCGCGTCAGCAATCCCAGGCTGATGCCTTTATCGCCGAGTATTCCTGCAAACTCACTTTCACATCGCTTGATGCGCTGGCAGCCAGCCCGGAGATTGACGCGGTCTACATCGCCAGCCCGAATGCGCTGCATGCTGAACAGGCGATGCTGTTTATGTCGCACGGCAAACACGTGATTTGTGAAAAGCCGATGGCCTCAAACCTGCGTGAAGCCGAAGCGATGATCGCCTGCGCGCGTCAGCATCAGGTGGTGCTGTTTGAAGCGTTCAAAACCGCCAGCCTGCCTACTTTCCTGCAACTGCAGCAAACCCTGCCGCAACTCGGCAAGCTACGCAAAGCATTGATCAATTATTGCCAATATTCATCACGTTATCAGCGTTACCTCGACGGTGAAAACCCCAACACCTTTAATCCACGCTGGTCGAATGGTTCGATCATGGATATCGGATTCTACTGTCTGGCCGCAGCAGTGACCCTATTTGGCGAGCCACAAAAGGTACAGGCGCAGGCTTCACTGCTGGAAAGCGGCGTGGATGCACACGGCGTAGTGGTGCTGGGCTATGGGGATTTTGACATCACTTTGCTGCACTCTAAAGTCAGCGACTCCCTGATCCCCAGCGAAATTCAGGGTGAGGCCGGTTCGCTGGTGATTGAGAAAATCTCTGAGTGCCAGCAACTGCGCTTTATCCCGCGCGGCGGTGAGAGCCAGACGCTGACGCAGCCCCAGCATACTAATACTATGCTGTATGAAGCCGAGACCTTTGCCCGTCTGGTTGAACAGCATCAGGTTGAACATCCGGCCCTGGAAACCTCACGTATCACGGCTAAACTGCTGACGGAAATTCGTCGTCAGACCGGCGTGGTGTTCCCGGCGGATCAGGTTAATCAGTAAATATTGCAAAATATTTCCACTCCCCCATTGTATCTGCTTGCGGTTGGACGTATGTTGAGCGCTGCAAAGGGGAGTAACTTGTATACCCGAAATAATTCGATTTTCAGGAAGGCGGCAAGTACATGAATCCGCAGGAGCTTACTGAAGTAAGTGACTGAGGTGAATGCACGTAGCCAACGCACCTGCAATTTGAATTATGAAAGGTATTAGCTGATTGATCGTCATTACGATGCGTAACGCATCCGGTCGTCAGGCAACCCGGAATCGAATTCTGAGTTGTAAGTGAGACCTTGCCGGAAGGCGAGGTTTGCTTGCAGCTTAATAAAAGCGGCTAACGTCTTCTGACTTAGCCGTTTTTTATTTTCCGACAGGATACGACTATGCACTCTGTAGGCACACCACTACTCTGGGGCAGCTTCGCTGTTGTTGTGCTCATCATGCTGGCGATTGATCTCTTCTTACAGGGACGTCGCGGCGCTCAAACCATGTCATTCAAACAGGCGGCTATCTGGTCTCTGGTTTGGATCTCCATCTCCCTACTCTTCAGTGCGGCGTTCTGGTGGTACCTCGAAGGCACCGCGGGGCGTGAAGTGGCAACCGCACAAACCCTGGCTTTCCTGACCGGTTACGTGCTGGAAAAAGCGCTGGCGGTGGATAACGTCTTTGTGTGGCTGATGCTGTTTAGCTACTTTGCGATCCCGGCGCAGCTACAGCGTCGTGTCTTGATCTACGGCGTACTGGGCGCAATTGTGCTGCGTACCATCATGATCTTCGCGGGCAGTTATCTGGTCACGCAGTTTAGCTGGATACTGTACATCTTCGGCGCTTTCCTGCTGTTCACCGGCCTCAAAATGGCCTTTGCAAAAGAAGGCGATGATGAGGCGGTAGGCGATAAACCGGTGGTGCGCTGGCTGCGTAAACATCTGCGCATGACCGATAACCTCGAAGGAGAGAAGTTCTTTACCCGCAAAAACGGCGTGCTGTTTGCCACCCCGTTGCTGCTGGTGCTGATCATGGTGGAATTGAGCGATGTGATTTTCGCGGTTGATAGCATCCCGGCTATCTTCGCGGTCACCACCGATCCCTTTATCGTGCTGACCTCAAACCTGTTCGCGATCCTCGGCCTGCGTGCGATGTATTTCCTGTTAGCGAACGTGGCGGAACGTTTCTCAATGCTGAAATATGGCCTGGCGATAGTGCTGGTGTTTATCGGTATCAAGATGCTAATCGTCGAGTTCTATCATATCCCGGTTGGTGTCTCACTGACGGTGGTGGGGGTGATTCTGGGCGGCACACTGCTGATTAACGCCTGGGTTAACCACAGAAACGACCAGAAGGGCATCTCACAATAATCTGCTGCAGGGGCGATAGTCGCCCCTGCATTATTTTGCCAGATTAAACCTTCACCTTTTATCGCTCTGTCACACTTCCCATCATTAGCAGATCAAATAACCGATCCAGCCCATACAAACAGAATTATCTCTTTTATCACCAAGACTTTTCCTTATACTCCGCCGGGCAAACCGTTAGGTGCGGAGCAACCGCGCACAACATTCATACCGCTATAAAAAGACCGAACTATGCAAAACAACTTTATTGGACGTCTGGGCGCGCTGTTCGCAGGAAGCCTGGTAAAACAAATCATGATTGGCCTGGTTGCCGGTGTGGCGCTGGCGTGGTTCTCGCATGATGCCGCATTGGCGGTGGGCCTGCTGGGTGAACTCTTTGTTCGCGCGTTGAAAGCTGTAGCACCGCTGCTGGTACTGGTGCTGGTCATCTCTTCGATTGCCAATCACCAACAGGGGCAGAAAACCAATATCCGACCGATCATGATGCTCTATCTGCTCAGCACCTTCTTTGCAGCGGTAGTCGCCGTGAGCATGAGCCACCTGTTCCCGCAAAACCTCTCCATGAAAGTGGGAGCGACCGAGATTTCCCCACCGTCTGGTATTACTGAAGTGCTGCATGGTTTGTTGATGAGCATGGTGGCCAACCCGATTGAAGCGTTAATGAACGCTAACTACATCGGTATTCTGGTGTGGGCCATCGGGCTCGGTTTGGCATTTCGTCATGCCAGCCCCAGCAGCAAGGCGTTTCTCAATGATGCCTCTCATGCGGCGACATGGGTGGTGCGCTGTGTAATTCGCTGTGCGCCATTGGGGATTTTCGGTTTGGTGGCCTCGATTCTGGCCTCAACCGGCTTCGAGGCCCTGCAGGAGTACGCCACACTGCTGGCGCTGTTGCTGGGATGCATGGCCATCATGGCGCTGATCGTCAACCCGATGCTGGTGTTTCAAAAGCTGCGCCGTAACCCGTATCCGCTGGTGTTTACCTGCATCCGTGAAAGTGGCGTGACCGCCTTCTTCACCCGCAGCTCTGCCGCTAACATTCCGGTTAACATGGCCATCGCCAAACGTCTGAACCTCGACGAAGACACCTATTCCGTCTCGATTCCTCTCGGCGCGACCATCAGTATGGCGGGCGCGTCTACCACCATTACAGTGTTGACCCTGGCGGCGGTGCACACCTTAGGGATTGCTGTGGATGTTCCCACCGCGATTCTGCTGAGTTTTGTGGCATCAATTTGCGCCTGCGGCGCGTCCGGTGTGGCGGGCGGTTCTCTGCTGCTGATCCCGGTGGCCTGCAACATGTTTGGCATCCCTAATGATCTGGCGATGCAGGTTGTGGCCATCGGCTTTATTATCAGCGTGTTGCAGGATTCGGCTGAGACCGCGCTGAACTCATCGACCGATATTCTGTTTACTGCGGCGGTGTGTCAGGCTGAGGCAGAGCGGGAACCGAGCACTGCATAATTTGTAAAATCGCTTCCTGCCTCCTGAACGTATTTTGGTCGCCATGAATGGCGACCCTACAATGGACAGATACGATTTCGTGGGGTGCGCATTCAGGTACAAACTGGCACATGGGTAAACAGTTATAGGTTGGTGAGAATATTGATGCCATCACTGGCCACAGCAATGACCATGCTAAAAGCCCCGTGAAGGCCAGCCCGAAGAGCAAAGCGTCCGCCGCCGGGAGCGGCGGCCGATCTGCATGGATGCGTGATTCCTTTGCGATCGGGCTGGCTTTTATGGGGCCGTGCACGATACCCACAGCAACGTTAGCCAGACCAGCAAAAAGTGTTACCTGTGTGCCCGGTTTGCGCATTCATGCGCCGGGGAATTTACAGCGTCACCCCACTCTTAAATATCGCTAACTCACGGAAATCATTGGCTTCGTTACGCGCTGGTTTCCCATTAGCTATCGCTACGATCATATCGACGAACTCGGCCAGCATCTCCGGCATGCTCATGCCATCAATCAACCGTCCAGCGTTAAAATCAATCCAGTGCGGCTTCTTCTCAGCCAACTGGGTGTTGGTCGCGATCTTCACCGTGGGCACAAAGCCACCGTAAGGCGTGCCGCGACCGGTGGTAAACAGCACCATATGACAGCCCGCACCGGCCAAGGCACTGGTGGCTACCGCATCATTTCCCGGCGCACTCAACAGATTCAGGCCCGGCGTGTTGAGACGTTCGCCATATTTCAGCACGTCCACCACCTGGCTCTGCCCCGCTTTCTGCGTACAGCCAAGAGATTTCTCTTCCAGCGTGGTGATGCCGCCCGCTTTGTTCCCTGGCGACGGGTTCTCATAAATCGGCTGCTGGTGATCGATAAAGTAGCGCTTGAAGTCGTTAATCATCGCCACAGTTTTATCGAAGGTGGCTTCATCCCGGCAACGGCTCATCAGAATGCGCTCTGCGCCAAACATCTCCGGTACTTCGGTCAACACCGTGGTGCCGCCGTTAGCAATCATTTGATCGGAGAAACAGCCCAACATCGGGTTAGCGGTGATGCCGGAGAAACCGTCGGAACCACCACACTCCAGACCAAACTTCAGTTCGCTGAGTTTGCCCGGCTGGCGCTGATCTTCGCGCATCACGTTATACAGCGCATGCAGCCGCTCAAGTCCGGCTTCCACCTCATCGTCCTGCTTCTGACATTCCATAAACTGCACGCGGTCGCTGTCAAAGCCACCGAGGGTATCGCGGAACACATCCACCTGATTGTTCTCGCAGCCCAGGCCAATCACCAGCACTGCGCCAGCATTTGGATGACGCACCATGTTTTGCAGCATGGTGCGCGTGTTCTCATGGTCCTGTCCGAGCTGTGAACAGCCAAACGGGTGGCTGAACAGATGTACGCCATCAATCCCTTGCGCTTCATTGGTTTCTTTCATAAAGCGCGACAGGATTTGCCGGGCGATACCATTCACGCAGCCAACGGTGGGCAGAATCCATAGCTCATTGCGGATCCCCACCTCGCCACTGGCGCGTCGGTAAATCTGCACCTCACGGTCAGCCGCCTGGGGCGGAATCGTGAGGAATTCTGGCTGATACGCGTATTCATCCAGATCGCTCAAATTGGTGCGTGCGTTGCTGGAGTGAATGATTTCCCCCGCAGCAATTGGGCGCGTGGCATGGGCAATCGGCAAACCGTATTTGATCACCAGCGCATCGGTTGCCAGCGGTGTCAGCGCGAACTTATGGCCGCGCCCCACTTCCTGCTGCAGCGTGATGACCTGATGATCGATTTCAACCTGGGTGTCAGCTGCTAAATCCCGCAGCGCCACCGCCACGTTATCGCGTGAATGTATTTTTATCGCATCTTGCATAGCGTTATCTCAGTGGGTTCAACGCCGTCCGCATCCCGTGGACGATGATGTTTTGCAGGTGTTGGCTGATGGCGGCCACGAATCCGGGCCGCTGAGTCAGATCTTCGCCCCAGTGTTGGCTGTTGCTTAGCACGGTCTGCACCAGCTGCTCTGGGGTCATTTTGTTTTGCTTTACGGCGGGCCACAGCTCAGCGAACTGCTGCAACCAGTGATCGTCATCCTGTAAAGGCCAGTGCTGCTCACCCTGTTCGCCACGATAAAACGCCAGCAGCGCGGCAAACGCGAAGGTCAGGTGAGTTGGCCATTGGCCGGTTTGCTGCTGTGACAGCAACAGCGGCGGCAGTAAACGGGTGCGGAACTTGGTCATGCCATTGAGCGCAATCGAGAGCAGCGCATGGCGGATAAACGGATTGCGGAAACGGCGCTGCACGGCATCGGCAAAGGTGTGAAGTTCATCGCGTGGCAGATGCAGAGTCGGGATCACCTCATCGCGCAACAGCGCGTCGACATAGCCAGCAATGGCAGCGTCATCCATCGCTTCGCCGACACTCTCCAGCCCCGCCTGAAACGCCACCGGTACCATGGCGGTATGCGCGCCATTGAGGATCGCCACCTTCTGCGCTTTGTAGGGCGTGATATCATCGACAAACTTCACCTCTGGCGCCAGATGATCCAACTTCAACTCCTGCGCCAGCGCATCTGGCCCCTGAATCACAAACTGGTAATAGACTTCACCCGCCACCAGATAGCGATCTTCATAGCCCAACTGCGCAGATATCGACGCGCTGTCGGCGGGATAACCGGTGACGATGCGATCCACCAGCGTGTTATAAAACGTGCAGTGATCCAGCACCCAGCGTGCAAACCCGGAGGGAAGCTGCCAGTGCTTGATGTAGCGCAACACCAAATCGCGCAGCGCATCGCCGTTATAATCGATTAACTCGCAGGGCACGATCAGCCAGCCCTTGTCTGCGGCACCAGCAAAGTGGTTAAAGCGTTCCCACAGCAATTGCGTCAGCTTGCCGGGAAAGGAGGAGGCGGGCGCATCCTCCAGACGATCCTGCTCAGCAAAGGCAATACCCGCTTCGGTGGTATTGGAAAACACATAGCGCATCTGCGGTGCGCGGGCCAGTGCGAGGAAATCGTCATAATGCTGATAAGGCTGGATCTCGCGATTCACGCTGCGGATCAAGCGGGTTTCACTGACCTGCTCACCCGCCGCATTCAGGCCACGGATCAGCGTGGTGTACAACCCATCCTGCTGATTTAGTGAATCCTCAACCACGCGATTGCGCGGCCGCACCACCACCACGCCCGCATCGGTATCCTGATGTTGATTGAGCCAGTCAAGTTGCCAGTCAATGAAGGCACGCAGGAAATTGCCTTCACCGAACTGAATAACGCGTTCGCTGTAATGCGCGCCGGGGAAGTCGTGACGGTTTAGCCGCTGCATCATCAGGCTCCTAACTCAATGCCGAAGTAATCACGGGCATTGTTAAAGCTGATGTTCTGCACCATCTGACCCAGCAGCGCTTCGTCGGCAGGGGCTTCACCTCGTGCCACCCAATTGCCAATCATCTGGCACAGCAGACGACGGAAATACTCATGGCGCGTGTAGGAGAGGAAGCTGCGGCTGTCGGTGAGCATGCCGACGAAGCGGCTCAGTAAACCGATTTGCGCCAGCTGCGTCATTTGTCGCTGCATACCATCCAGTTGATCGTTGAACCACCACGCTGAGCCAAACTGCATCTTGCCCGGCTCACCTTCGCCCTGGAAATTGCCCGCCATAGTCGCCAGCACCTCGTTATCACGGGGGTTGACGCAATACAGAATGGTTTTTGGCAGCGCGTTATTGCGGTTCTGCGCATCCAGCAAGCGAGCCAGCGGGATCGCCAGCGGCGCATCGTTAATGGAATCGAAACCGACGTCCGGGCCAAGGATATCGAACTGGCGTTGGTTGGCATTACGCAGCGCACCGATGTGATATTGCTGCGCCCAGCCGCGGCGGGCATATTCGCTGCCCAGCCATACCAGCACCGCGGTTTTGAATTGCGCGACTTCCTGTGGTGTAGGTGCGGTCCCTTGCAGTCGGCGCGCCAGAATGCCATCCAGCGTGCTTTCATCCGCTTCGGCAAACAGCACCACATCCAACGCGTGGTCGGAGATTTTGCAGCCATGTGCGGCAAAATGATCGAGACGCTGGCTGAGGCCGCGCAGCAGATCGTCAAAGCGCAGCACGTTGATATCCGTGACCTGCTCCAGACGCTGGATCCACGGCAGGAAGGTATCGAGTTCGATATTGAAGGCTTTATCTGGACGCCAGCTCGGCAGCACTTTCACGCTAAAACTGGCATCGTTCGCCAGCGTGCGGTGATGCTGGAGATCGTCCAGTGGATCGTCGGTGGTACCGACCATTTTCACCTTCATCTGCTGCATGATGCCGCGTGCGCTAAAGGCATCCTGAGCCAGCAATTCGTTGCACTGCTGCCAGATGCGATCGGCGCTTTGCTCATTCAACAGCACATCAGTAATACCAAACGGACGGCGAAGTTCGAGGTGCGTCCAGTGATACAGCGGATTCCCAATAGTATGCGGCACCGTGCGGGCCCAGGCGTTGAACTTATCCTGGTCGCTGGCTGCGCCCGTGCACAGCGCTTCTGGCACGCCGTTGGCACGCATCGCCCGCCACTTGTAGTGATCGCCCTTCAGCCAGATGTCATAGAGGTTGGTGAAGCGATAATTTTCGGCAATCTGCTGCGGGGGTAAATGACAGTGATAGTCGAAAATCGGCTGGTCTTTGGCGTAGTCATGGTACAGACGACGGGCGAACTCGCTATCGAGGAGAAAATCTTCACTCATAAAACGCGACATACCTGCTTCCTCATGTTTGGTGCCTGTTGGCTTTTGACTCAAAGTTATCATACCAATTTTACAGATCGGCAAAATTGTTTGCGATGCATCTCACAATAATGACAGTTTCACTGTGGGTATATGGACGAAATAGCCAGCATTAATGCACTAACCTGCTGTTGTAGCGGCTTTTTAAATGAACTCACACGGCATGCAGGGTTTTTGTGATGGCATTCAACTTTTAAAGTTGTATAACAAGTTAACCTCTCGCCTCGTTGATGCCGATCGTCATGGCACAGCGCATAACAACAAGGCGGCGGGTCTGCTCGTCAAGGCCGCCCGAGTGCGCACAGCAGTGCGCCTGACTCTTTAATGGCAAGCATTACGACAGACTGGAAGAGGTTAAGGATGCGTAAGATCAAAGGGCTACGCTGGTACATGATTGGGCTGGTGACGCTGGGCACCATACTCGGCTACCTGACGCGCAATACCATCGCGGTTGCCGCACCCACGCTGGAAACCCAGCTTGGCATTACCACACAGCAATACTCGTATATCGTTGCCGCCTATTCGGCGTGCTACACAGTGATGCAGCCCGTGGCCGGTTATGTGCTGGATTTACTGGGTACCAAAATCGGCTATGCGGTATTCGCCGTGCTCTGGGCCATCTTCTGCGCGGCCACGGCGATGGCGGGCAGCTGGGGCGGTTTTGCGCTGGCGCGCGGTGCGGTCGGTGCAGCGGAAGCCGCAATGATTCCTGCGGGCCTGAAAGCCAGCAGCGAATGGTTCCCGGCGAAAGAGCGTTCCGTCGCGGTGGGCTACTTTAACGTGGGTTCGTCGATAGGAGCCATGCTTGCACCGCCGCTGGTGGTGTGGGCGATTCTGGCACACAGCTGGCAGCTGGCGTTTATCATCACAGGCGCATTGAGTATGGCTTGGGCGCTGTGTTGGTTGGTGTTCTATAAGCACCCTAAACAGCAAACCAAACTCAGCGAAGAAGAGCGGCACTACATTATTTCAGGTCAGGAAGTGCAGCATCAGACTGGCAACAACAGCAAAATGTCCGCCCGCCAGATTCTGCGCAACCGCCAGTTTTGGGGTATCGCTCTGCCGCGCTTCCTTGCAGAACCAGCCTGGGGAACATTTAACGCGTGGATCCCGCTGTTTATGTTCAAAGTTTATGGCTTCAATTTGAAAGAGATCGCCATGTTTGCCTGGATGCCGATGCTGTTCGCGGACCTGGGCTGTATTGTCGGCGGATATTTGCCACCGCTGTTCCAGCGCTGGTTTGGCGTCAACCTCATCGTGTCACGTAAACTGGTGGTCACCATGGGCGCAGTGCTGATGATCGCGCCGGGCACCATCGGCTTGTTTACCAGCCCTTATGTCGCGATTGGATTATTGTGCGTCGGTGGTTTTGCTCATCAGGCCCTGTCTGGCGCGCTGATCACCCTCTCTTCCGATGTGTTTGGGCGTAATGAAGTGGCAACTGCCAACGGTTTGACCGGCATGGCAGCCTGGACCGCCAGCACAATGTTTGCTCTGGTGGTCGGCGCACTGGCCGATACCTTAGGCTTTAGCCCGTTGTTCGCCGCACTGGCCGTCTTTGATTTGCTGGGTGCCTGCGTTATCTGGACAGTACTGAAAAATCAACCGGTGTCTGAACTGGATGATGCGCACATGGCGCAACCGGCCACCGCGCGCAGTTAATCTCCTCGGGCTGGTGTCTGCCAGCCCATTTCCTCCGTTCCGCCAAAGTGGTATAACAACTCAACCTCCACCACTACAACGAACCGCGCAATGGATCTGAACGAATCCCGTCGTCTTTACCAACAACTCGCCAGTGAACTCAAACGCCGGATTGAAGCAGACGATTATCGCGTGGGCGATAAACTACCTGCTGAACGTTTGATCGCTGAAGAGATGGAAGTCAGCCGTACGGTGGTGCGTGAAGCGATCATTATGCTGGAAGTGGAAGGTTACGTTGAAGTGCGCAAAGGCTCAGGTATTCACGTCATCAGCAATCAGCAGCAGAATCGTGAAACCACCCCGAGCCAGTTGGAATTTGCCAGCTTTGGACCCTTCGAGCTGCTGCAAGCCCGCCAGCTGATTGAGAGCAACGTGGCCGAATTCGCCGCCACGCAAGTCACGCGTCAGGATATTATGGCGTTGATGGCGATTCAGGAAAAAGCGCGTCAGGAAGATCACTCACGTGATTCCGAATGGGATATGCATTTCCATGTGCGTATTGCGCAATCCACGCAAAACAGCGCATTAGCTGCGATTGTTGAAAAGATGTGGCTGCACCGCCTGCACAACCCCTATTGGCTAAAACTGCACGAACATATCGATGCGCGCAATATCACCAGCTGGTGCGACGATCATGACCAGATTTTGAAAGCACTGATGCGCAAAGATCCCGCCGCCAGCAAGCTGGCAATGTGGCAGCACCTGGAAAATACTAAACAGATGCTGTTTAACGCCACAGCCGATGATTTTGAATTCAATGTTGACCGTTACATGTTTGCGGAAAATCCCGTCATCCTGCCGGAAGGTAGTGACAATTCACATTGATTCTGCTGCATTTCCAGGCGAATTAGTCAGTTAATCTGCAATAATGTCAGCTCATGTAAAGCTCCTTTTGACCATCTGCGTCAAAAGGTAAAACTCCTGTACGGCAGCCACTTTACACTGTCTGACTAGCGTGATTTTTGTTACAGTTATCGCCCTTTTCTTACCCTTTGCGACAGGGCTTTAAAAAGTCGCTGATTTAACAATCTATTCTGGATGGATCCGGAAACTCCGCATGGGCTGCATACCTAAAATGTATAACCAAACCAGCCTGCGCCTCAGCCCCTCACGGGCACGTTTAACAATGATGTTCAGGAACGATTGATGGATATTTTGAAAGCATTGCTGCATGCCCTGTGGCAGCAGGATTACGAAATGCTCTCCGACCCCACGCTGGTGTGGGCCATATACGGTTTGCTGTTCATGATCCTGTTTCTGGAGAACGGCCTACTCCCTGCCGCATTTCTTCCCGGTGATAGCCTGTTAATTCTTGTTGGCGTGTTGATCGCCAAAGGCACCATGGGTTTCCCGTTGACGTTGCTGGTGCTCACCACCGGCGCCAGCCTCGGTTGTTGGGTGAGTTATATACAGGGCCGATGGCTCGGCAACACCCCCACCGTACAAAAATGGCTCTCACATTTACCCGCGCAATATCATCAGCGTGCACATAAGTTATTCCACCGTCACGGCTTGTCAGCGCTGTTGATCGGCCGATTTATTGCCTTTGTGCGTACGCTGTTACCTACCATTGCTGGGCTCTCTGGCTTGAGCAATGCGCGTTTCCAGTTCTTCAACTGGGTGAGCGGCTTCTTGTGGGTGCTAATCCTGACCGTGCTCGGCTTTGCGCTGGGTAAAACCCCGATTTTCCGCCGCTACGAAGATGAACTGATGTTCTGCCTGATGCTCTTGCCGCTGGTGTTGCTGGTGATTGGGTTGGTGGGTTCTCTGGTTGTTCTGTGGCGTAAACGCCAGGCATCACGTAATGGGAATTCACAGTCATGATCAAGTTGCGTGGATTCCCCAAGCGCATACTGCCTTGGGTATTTGCCGGTGCGTTGGCCGTGCTGGCCGTGATTTTTGCGCCTTCGTTACTGCAACATGAAGCCGTGGTGCAAATCCGTGTTGCTCATAGCGGCACCAATTTGCCCGATGGTTTTTATCTTTATCAGCAACTCACCGCGCAAGGCGTGCGTATCAAAAGTATTACGCCTTCTGGCGATGCGCTGGTGATTCATTTTGAGAATGAAGAGCAGAGTTTAGCGGCGCAGAAAGTGCTGCGACGCCTGCTACCACAAGGGTTCGTGGTGGCCAGTGGGCCACAAGCTTCACAGCAGGTTCCCGACGCCAATCGTCCTACTTACAGCTAATATTCCACCGTCTGGCGATAAGCCAGACGGTGAATCAATCCTCGCTATCCCCGCGTCTTCTTTGAATTTTTTCGTCCGATGTCTATCCTTAAGGAAGCGTGTGTTATGACAAGCTGGGATGCCATTCCTGCCCGGTTTGCGGCAGGTCATCAACAATGGAAGGTAAAAGCCTGATGAAACAACAATTACTGCTGGGTGCTATTCTGTTCTCTCTCTCCGGTTCGCTGCTGGCGGCTGAATCACTGTGTCTGCAAAAAGAGCATGACATTCAGCGCGAGATCGACATGGCTAAACAGCATGATAATCAGCGCCGGGTCACCGGGCTGGAGCGCGCGCTGACTGAAGTCCGTGCCAGCTGCACCGATGAGAAACTGAAATCTGCCCACAGCGAACGCATCGAAGCGCAGAAGCATAAAATTGCTGAACGTGAGCGAGAGTTGAAGGAAGAACGTCAGGATGGCGACAAAGACAAGATTGAAAAGCGCGAACGTAAGCTAGAAGAGGCACAGCACGAGTTGAAAAAGCTAGAAGCTGAGCCCTACTAATCGGACTTAAATAAATGATGTATACCCAAAATAATTCGAGCTTCAGGAAGGCGGCAAGTGCCTGAATCCTCAGGAGCTTACTGATGTAAGTGACTGAGGTGAATGCACGTAGCCAACGCACCTGCAGCTTGAAGTATGAAGGGTACAATGGAGAACTTCATGTCTAAAGACACTACATCTGAACATCTGCGTGCGGAATTGAAAAACCTTGCTGACACCCTGGAAGAAGTCCTGAGCAGTTCAGCAGATAAATCCAAAACTGAGCTGGATAAGCTGCGTAGCAAAGCGCGTGGTGCGATTGAGAGTTCTCGTGAGCGTCTGGGGGATTCTGGCGAGCGTATCGCGCAGACCACCCGTGAAGCTGCGGAGAAAGCCGATGAGTATGTGCGCGATAACCCGTGGCACGGCGTGGGCATCGGTGCTGCTGTCGGTGTGCTGATCGGCATCCTGATCTCACGTCGTTGATATGAGCGATAGTCAGAGCCACGGCCCAGGCAAAGGGGTCTTCAACATTGGTCAGCGCATTGTCACCACGCTGGTAGGCATGGTGGAAACGCGTGTCCGGCTTGCGATTGCGGAGCTGGAAGAGGAAAAAGCCAATCTGATTCAGATGCTGCTGATGATTGGTTTGACCATGCTGTTTACCGCTTTCGGTTTAATGAGCCTGATGGTGCTGATCATCTGGGCGGTGGATGCGCAATATCGGCTGATGGCGATAGGCATTACCACCGCAGTGCTGTTTGCCTTGGCGTTGATATTTGGTTTGTGGACGCTGCAAAAGTCTCGTCAGTCCACGCTGCTGCGCCACACGCGTAAAGAGCTGGAAACCGATCGCAAGTTGCTGGAGGAGCATCGCTCATGAGCCGCCGCGAACGTGAAGCGCGCATCCATGAACTGCTCAACCAGGTGCAGCAGCAGCGCCTCGATCTCAGTGCGGGCCGCCGTGACTGGCTGGATAGCACTGCGCAGTACGATCGCGGTTGGTTAACGCTGATCAGCATGCGCCGCTATCTGGCGATTGGCAGCAGCGCGTTAGCAATCTGGTCTATCCGCAGCCCAAACCGTATTTTGCGCTGGGCAAAACGCGGTTTTGGCTTGTGGAGCACCTGGCGCATGATCAAATCCACGCTCGAACCTCGCTAATCTCTTCATTTCAAACCGGATCTAATTGATTCGGTTTTTCTTCATCAGAATTCCTGAACAACATTGACAGTTTATCTCGCTTACAACTGTTCCATCCTGCGACTATCATCTCCCTCCATCAGCCCAACGAACTTTTACATCCGGTTCAGCGGGATTAAAACCTTGCAGGCCAACAACCTGCTTCATAATTCTTGTTGGAGTAAATGATGAAAAAATTCGAAGACTCAGGCCTGTTGCTGGCACGTGTATTAATGACCATTCTGTTCATCACTGCAGGCTGGGGCAAAATCACCGGTTATGCGGGTACCGCACAATATATGCAGTCAATGGGCGTCCCTGGCTTCCTGCTGCCACTAGTTATCCTGCTGGAGTTCGGCGGCGGTCTGGCGATTCTTTTCGGTTTCCTGACCCGTTTCACTGCGCTGTTCACCGCTGGCTTCACCTTGTTGACCGCGTTCCTGTTCCACAGCAACTTCGCGGAAGGTGTT